>CADBMM010000001.1 GCA_902795795.1 uncultured Lachnospiraceae bacterium
TCGCTTTCGCAAGCTTCGCTCACCAAAACATACTGCTTGCAGCGGTTTTATAGTTTATCAAAAAGAGGTATTTTGTGCGGGACTATAGTAAGTTAAGCGATGAAGAACTGGTAAAGTTATTCAAGGCCGATGATGACGATGTCGACGAATATCTGATGGCCAAATATAAGCCTGTTGTTCTGAAGCGTGCCAGGGCTCTGTATCTTGAAGGCGGAGACCGCGACGATCTCCTGCAGGAAGGCATGCTGGGACTTTATAAAGCACTCAAAGAATACGATCCGGCCAGAGGCGAAGCCTCATTCCTTACTTTTGCCACCACCTGTATCCGAAATCAGATGTACAAAGCCATTGCCGCAGCAAACAGAAAAAAGAATGCATTTCTGAATGAAGCGGTTTCTCTCAGCGATCTGGAAGGGCAGGAAGCTGAGCTTCCGTCGGGGAAGGCTGATAATCCCGAGGATCTTGTCATTCAGCAGGAAGCGGAGGAGCTGCTTTACAGGAAGATAAAAGAAGTCTTAAGTCCCATGGAAAATGAAGTGCTGGAGCTTTATCTGGACGGCCAGAGCCACAAAGAGATCGGTCTGGCGCTGGGCAAAAATGAAAAAGCAGTAGAAAACGCATTGCAGAGGATCAGAAAAAAAGTCAGAGCGGCATTATCCGGCTGATTGAGGCGGTAATTGTCAGATATGGTTTTCATTGATCAAGGAAAGCAGTATCAATAGTTGTCGTATATATTCACCATTTCTCGATGATCTGTTCGAGGGTATAAGCGAACTGGACGAGACCTCCAAGGTCTTCAATTGAAAAACGGTTTTTCACAGGGCTGTCTATATCGAGGACAGCCTTTATCGTCCCGTTTTTATCATGGAGGGGAATTACGATCTCGGAATTCGAGGCGGCATCGCAGGCGATATGCCCTGGAAAATCGTGCACATCCGGAACAAGCTGGACTTCGTCTTTATAAAAAGCTGTGCCGCAGACTCCGCGGCCTTTTTTTATCGAAACGCATGCCAGCCTTCCCTGGAACGGCCCGAGGATCAGTTCTTCGCCGTTGACCATATAAAAGCCTGCCCAGTTTATCTCCGGGAGATTGTAGAAGAGCAGGGATGAAGCATTGGCCATTACGGGTATGGCGTCGCTTGAGATGTTTGCAAGAGACTTTATCTGTGCGATAAGCATTTCATAATCAGAGGCCATATTGTATCTCCCTTCATGGTTGAAACGGTTAACCTGACGCAATGATTATACAACACAATATTTAATCAGAAAAGTCATATAAAAAAACCATGAATTGTATTGTGACAACGGAGAACATATCACAATACAATTCATGGATCTACATGCGGTAAAGACTGTCAGTTAAGTTTCAGAAAATGCTCTGCATCCTCCTTTAAGCGACGCATCACGAATCCGATGCCTTTCTGCCGTTCGTCGGAAAACTCCGCGGTCAGGCCTGCGTCGGCCAGAACGTCAAGCTCTACGGAGGCAGCTTCTTCAAGCGGTACGCCGCACAGGAGATCCTGAAGCAGCAGCAAAACTCCCTTGATGATCAGGGTATCGGAATCTGCTTCGAAGAAAAAGCGGCCGTCTTTCGCTTCAGCAGATATCCATACATGGCTCTGGCAGCCGCGCACCAGGTTCTCATCGGTATGCAGTTCTTCGGCCATAGGCGGAAGCATTCCCGCTATTTCTACAAGATAGCTGTATCGCTCAAAACCGTCTTCGAATTCGGAAAATTCTTCTCTAAGCTTTATTCTGTTCTGCTCCAGCTCGGTCATTTGCGGACCGTCCTTTCTATTAAACGGATCACCCGGTCAAGAGCCTTCATGGCCTCCAGGATCTCATCTTCAGTATTGTAAAATGCAGGGGACAGACGAACGGCGCCGGTCTCTCCAAAGGCTGTAAGCAGCGGTTCGGCGCAGTGGTGGCCGGAACGCATCGCGACGCCAAGCTGGTCCAGAAGCTTAGCTGTGTCGTAACAATGGCAGCCTTTGATGTTGAAGCTTATGCATCCGGCTCGTTTTACAGGGGAGCCGAGAATATCGATCTGCGGCCGCGCCCTCAGTTCTTTTTCTGCCAGAGAAAGAAGGCGGTCCTCAGTGTTTACGATCTCATCCCGTCCAAGATCAGTAAGATATTTTACCGCTGCTCCCAGGCCGATGATCCCCATGATATTGGGAGTTCCCGCCTCAAGCCGGAAGGGAAGATCTCCGTAAGTTGCGTGATCTGTAAAGACCTGGTCGACCATGCCGCCGCCAAAGGTCTCCGGAGGCAGTTGTTCAAGAACTTCTCGTTTGCCGTACAGCACGCCGGTTCCGGTTGGGCCCATCATTTTGTGGCCGGAGAAACAGAAAAAGTCGCAATCCATAGCTGACATATCTAACATGCCGTGGCGAACGGCCTGCGAGCCGTCGACCAATACCCATGCGCCCGCATCGTGAGCCAGCCGGATGATCCGGTCCAGTTCGTTTACGGTTCCGGTGACATTTGAGACGGCGGTGACAGCAACGAGCTTAGTACGGCGGGAAATCAGGGCTTCCAGTTTACCGTAATCCAGCTCACCTTCTTTTGTAACAGGAACTACGTGAAGCACGGCGCCTGTCCGGCGGCAGGCTTCCTGCCAGGGGATGAGATTAGCGTGATGCTCCATTTCCGTTGTAATGATCTCATCTCCGGCTTCGAGAAGTCCGAAGGACATTGAGCGTGCGACAAGATTTATGGCTGCGGTGGCACCGGAAGTGAAGATGATCTCCTCAGTGCCTTTTGCTCCAAGAAAGCTGTAGACGTACTCTCTGGACTTTTCCATAAGCCCTGTGGCCCGCTCGGAGAGGGCATGGATGCCTCTGTGCACGTTGCTGTGATCGTGCAGCATATAGGAGGTCATTGCCTCCAGCACAGGAGCCGGCATCTGCGTGGTGGCAGCATTGTCAAGATAGATAAGCTGTCTGCCGTTCACGGTCTGATCCAGTATGGGAAAGTCATTTCTGATCGTTTCCGGAGTCCACATATCATCCTCACTTTTATTGATCATTCATTCGACCGGCATATTCCGGGCATTCTTTCATAGTATACCAGATCATGCGGGAAAAATCCTGCATGGTTTTGATCCGGGCGCTCTCCATTGCCGGGATCCGGATGTCCAGTCCGTTTTCGATGGACCGGAA
>CADBMM010000002.1 GCA_902795795.1 uncultured Lachnospiraceae bacterium
CTCAGCGTATTTCCGAGTCTGAATCCGGCAGCGCAGATATCCATGACGCCTTCCTTCTTTTCATGATCGTTTACAAGATAGTCATGAATAAGCTTATAGGGTTCTTTTCCGTAATAATCGTCTGCATTTACGACACAGAATGGCTCGTTTACGACTCCCTTGCAGCAAAGGACCGCCTGGCCGGTTCCCCAGGGTTTTACCCTGTCCGCCGGGCATGTAAAGCCTTCCGGAAGATCGTTCAGTTCCTGGAAAACATATTCTACATTTGCCCTGCTCTCTATGTTTTTGCCTATGGTCCTCTGGAATTCGTCCAGAATATCTTTTCTTAATATGAATACGACTTTGTTAAAGCCTGCCTCCAGGGCGTCATGAACGGTATAGTCCATTATCAGCTCGCCGGAAGGTCCTACCGGCGTAAGCTGTTTGATGCCCTTTCCGAATCTGCTGCCTATTCCTGCTGCCATAATAACAAGTGTTGTGTTTTTCATTTTTCATATACCTCCTTTCATTGCTCGTTTGCAAGCTTTTCAGCCTGATCGGCCGCGATGAGCTTATCGATTATCTCATCCAGAGCTCCGGCCATTATGTCCTCTATTCTGTGGGACGTATATTTTATGCGATGGTCGGTAACTCTTCCCTGCGGGAAATTATAAGTCCTTATCTTTTCAGAGCGGTCTCCCGTCCCGACCTGTCCTTTCCTGACTGCAGCTTCCTCGTCATGTTTCTTCTGAAGCTCCATCTCGTAAAGTCTTGATCTCAAGACTTTCAGTGCTTTTTCCTTGTTTTTCAGCTGTGATTTTTCATCCTGGCAGGATACGACTATACCTGTCGGTATATGTGTGAGCCTGACAGCGGAATCGGTGGTGTTTACACACTGACCGCCATTACCCGATGCACGGAAAACATCAAAGCGGCATTCGTTAAGATCCAGATGGAAGTCAAGCTCCTCGGCCTCAGGCATGATAGCCACTGTTATGGTCGAGGTATGTATCCTTCCTCCGCTTTCGGTCTCGGGCACGCGCTGCACCCTGTGCACGCCGCTTTCGTACTTAAGTCTTGAATATGCTCCGTCGCCGTTTATCTGGAAAACGACCTCTTTAAATCCCCCGAGTCCTATCTCGTTCAGCGAGATCATCTCTGTTTTGTATCCGTGGTCTTCGGCATATTTTACATACATCCTGTAAACATCGGAAGCGAAAAGCGCAGCTTCGTCACCGCCGGCTCCGGCCCTTATTTCTACTATGACATTCTTCCTGTCATTAGGGTCTTTGGGAAGGAGCAGTATCTTCAGCTGCTTTTCGAGCTCATCTTTTTCATCTCTGGCTGCGGCGAGCTCCTCCTTGAGCATCTCCCGCATCTCTTCATCTTTTTCGCTCTGAAGCATTTCCAGGCTGTCTTCTATAGTCTGCCCGGCTTTTTTGTACGCCAAATAAGCCTCAGCCACCGGTGAAAGCTCCGCTTCTTCTTTAAGAAGTTTCTGGAACGCCGCCGAATCGTCCGCGGCGCCGGGAAGGCTTAAGCTTCTGTGTATTTCTTCGAGTCTTAAGATTATATCTTCAAGTTTATCAAACATATCATTCTTGTGCAGCCCTGCACGCTACGACACGGTCGAGTCCGCTCAGATCCTTTATTATTTCTATATCGGCATAACCGTTTTCTGCGAAAAGAGCCGAGACCTCTTCTCCCTGATCATACCCGATCTCAACGAGCAGATCTCCGCCTTCTTTAAGGTGTTCTTTTGCATCTTTGGCGATGATCCTGTAGTAATCAAGCCCGTCTTCTCCGCCGTCGAGCGCGGACATGGGCTCATGGTCTTTTACATTTTTATCCAGCGTGCCTATCACAGCCGTCTTTATGTATGGCGGGTTCGATACGATCATATCATATTTTCCCGCAACTGAGGCAAACATATCGCTTTTTATCCAGCTGCAATGCGCTCCAAGCTTACCGGCGTTCTCTGCGGCAACTTTAAGCGCAGCATTTGAAATATCGCTTCCCGTACCTTTTATTTCCTTTTCCTTGCACATGCTTATGATGATACAGCCGCTTCCGGTGCAAAGGTCGAGGACCGAACTGCCTTCGTCGAGCCTGTCAAGCGCGGTCTTCACAAGGACTTCCGTATCGAAACGCGGAATAAGCACATCAGGCGTTACCTTAAATTCATATCCGTAGAAATCGGCTTTGCCGGTTATATACTGGAGCGGTTCACCCGCCTTTACCCTCTCGATAAGTGCGAAATATTTCTGCCTGTCTGTATCATTCAGGATCTCTGCGCTGTGCAGGGCATAATCGCTTTTCGTCATGCCTTTGAAATAAAGCATCAGTTCCCTGGCGATGTTTTCGCTTTCTTCGATATTGGCATCCCGCAGTTCGGCCGAAGCTTTTATGCAGGCTTCGCTTAAAGAGTATTTCGGTACATCAAGATCGAAGTTTTCCTTAAGGAATGTCCTCCAGTCAAATACTGCTTCGACCGCAGCTATGGCCACCTCCGCCATGGTCTCATCGGGTTCCCTTGTCGTAAACTTCTGCATTGCAAGACCCGGTTTGCTCAAAATATTTATGCATCTGTTGTTCGATGTTCCGGCCAGCCTTATGAATTCATAGGAGATACCGGCGACTACAGGGATGAGCAGGATCCTTATGATGAGCCTGGTCGTGTGGCTTTCGGAACGGATAAGCATCAGCAGGATCGCACTTATTATGACGACGAAAAACAGAAAGCTTGTGCCGCACCTTTTATGAAAGCGGGAGCTCTTCATTACATTTTCAACGTTCAGCGGCATGCCGTTTTCAACACAGTTTATGCATTTATGCTCCCCGCCGTGATACATGAAGGTCCGCTGGATATCCTTCATTTTGGATATCAAGATGATATATATCAGGAAGATGACTATCCTTATTATCGATTCAAAAAGGGAAAGCACCCAGGTTTGCGTGACTCCGGCTTTTTCCAGCAGTGTCATAAGAAAATAAGGCAGAGCCATAAAAATGCCCACAGCCAGGACAATGGAAAGCACCAGTGTGCCTGCCATGAAAAGCTTTTCCGACTTTTTGTCTTTTTCTTCTTTTTTCTTAAGTTCCTCTTCTGTCAGCTTCGAAAGGTCTTCCTCTTCTTCATCGTCATAAAATGAAGCTGAGTACATCAGGCATGAAATGCCTGTTACCAGAGAGGATATGAAGCTGAACACCCCTCTTACAAACGGGATCTTCAGCAGTTTCTTTTCGAGCTCCGTATTTTTTACGTTCTCGACCTTTATTTCTATATCCTGATCGGGCTTACGGACGGCGATCGCGTATTTTTCTTTATTACGCATCATGATGCCTTCCATTACAGCCTGCCCGCCGATACCTGAATTCACTTTCCGGCCTCCTGCAAAAGAAAAGGCTGAAGTTTAAAAAACCTCAGCCTGAGTACACGTATTATAAAATTACATACGAAACATGTTCCGCCAGGCGGAGCGCTTTCTCTATGAAGAGATGACTTACATTCCGTACTTTTTGTTGAATTTTTCAATACGGCCGCGTGCCTGAGCTGCCTTCTGCTGACCTGTATAGAACGGGTGGCACTTGGAGCAGATCTCAACGTGGATATCTTTCTTCGTGGATCCGGTTACGAAAGTATTTCCGCAGTTGCATGTAACTGTTGCCTGATAATACTCCGGATGGATTCCTTCTTTCATCTCTTTCACCTCTTATTCAATCAATGTTTGCTGATACCGAACAGCCTTAGTATCTTAACATATTTATAACGCTAATGCAACAACTAAATAAAAACCCGCCTGCTTCTCTGCGAACTATATATTGGTATATCAATATATGACCATATATTTATTGAGCTCCCAGTCGGTGATCTGCGTGCGGAATTCGTTCCACTCCGACATCTTTCCGGCCACATATCTGTCCGTGATATGCTCTCCCAGAAGATCCGTGATAAGCTTATCCTTTCTCATCTCCTTGATCGCGTCGTAAAGTGTCGGCGGCAGGCTGAAAATGCCGTTCTCGATCCTCTCCTGTTCGGTCATCTGGAAGATATTTCCGGTGACCTCAGCCGGCGGAGTCATCTCTTTTTCTATGCCGTCAAGTCCTGCTGCCAGGCATGCCGCAAGGGCGAGATAAGGATTGCAGGAAGGATCGGGGCTGCGAAGCTCAACTCTGGTAGAATTACCTCTAGATGCAGGGATCCTTATAAGGGCTGTACGGTTCGATGCGCTCCAGGCAATATAGCAAGGTGCCTCGAAACCCGGAACTATTCTCTTATAGGAATTGACCAGCGGATTGGTCAGCGCTGCAAAACCGTTTACATGATTAATAAGGCCTGCGATGAACTGATAAGCCTCTTTCGAAAGCTTTCTCTCGCCGTTCTCATCGAAAAAGATATTCTTTCCGTCCTTGAAAATGCTCATATTCGTGTGCATTCCGGAGCCATTTACTCCATAGACCGGCTTCGGCATGAAGGTCGCATGCATGCCCATCCTCTGAGCGACCGTCTTTACGGTCATGCGGAAGGTCATGATATTGTCTGCTGCCTTTAAAGCCTCGGCATATTTGAAATCTATCTCGTGCTGGCCTGCGCTTGTCTCATGATGGCTGGCTTCTATTTCATAGCCGAGCTTTTCAAGCGTCAGACAGATCTGGCGTCTTACCATTCCGCCATGATCCAGCGGAGCCATATCGAAATATCCGGCCTGATCCGTCGTTTCGTTAGTGGGATGCCCCTTCTCGTCTGTCTCAAACAGGAAGAATTCGCACTCCGGTCCTACGTTGAATGTGTATCCCTTTTCCGCAGCTTTCTTAAGCAGGCGCTTTAAGACTCCTCTGGGGTCGCCTGCCGAAGGAGTTCCGTCGGGATTGTAAACATCGCAGATTATGCGCGCGACCTTTGCCTCTTTATCGAACCAGGGCAGGAGCACAAAAGTGTCCAGATCCGGGTACAGATACTGGTCGGATTCGTGAATACGGGTAAAACCTTCGATCGAACTTCCGTCGATCATGATCTGGTTGTTCAGGGCTTTCTCGATCTGAGTCTTTGTGATGGCCACATTCTTAAGCTGACCGAAAATATCCGTAAACTGAAGACGGATAAACTCTACATCCTGTTCATTGATGATCCGAATGATTTCTTCTTTTGTCATGAGCTGTAGTATCTCCTTTTTTGCGCGCAGGCCGTATCTTCAAACCGTTTCGCGTTTACGTTGAATCTGATAAAGGTATTGCCTATGTTAAGCTATTTCTGCTGA
>CADBMM010000003.1 GCA_902795795.1 uncultured Lachnospiraceae bacterium
CGCAGCGTATTGTATAACGAGCTGGGAGCGCATTTACGACAGACAGGTACGGAGGATCTGGGTAAGGGAGCTTTTGAAAAGGCAGCAGAAATGCTGGAAAAACTTCTGGAAGAAAACCCCGGAGATCATACGATCTCAATGAATCTTGCTACGACAATAAACAATCTGGCGGGATCATTCCGGTTGAGAAAGGAATATGAAAAGGCCCTGAATACTTTTGACCGCTCCATGGAAATATACAGGAGTCTGGAAAACGTGCCGGATAATCTGTTCCCGAGTGTATATAACAATAAAGGGCTTGTATATCTGGATCTTAATGAGCCGGAAAAGGGTATGGATTGTTTTAAGACTGCGCTTGCTTTTGTCGAGGGCGAAGGTTATGCAAGAGGAACTACATTATGGAATATGGGTTATGCATATTACAGAATGGGACAGCCGGGCAAGGCTGCAGAGATATACCGTGAAGCGGCAGAATGCTTTGAAAAAGACGGATCCTCCAATGAATTGTATCAGAACAGCATCAAGATGGCACAAATGCTTGAAACTTCGTCAAACAACTAAATATGGGACAGTTTAAGCCTACTGTCCAAAACATCTTGACTTAAGAATGCAAACAGAGTAATTTTATTTCGGTAAAATATTAATATCAACTGATATTATTCTATTAGGAGGAATCAATGGAAAAAAGGTTATTCACTTCAGAGTCGGTCACAGAAGGACATCCCGACAAAATATGCGACCAGGTCTCTGATGCTATCCTTGATGCGCTTGTAGCGCAGGATCCCATGAGCCGTGTTGCCTGCGAAACTGCTGTAACGACAGGACTTGTTCTGGTAATGGGTGAAATTACAACCAAAGCGAATGTTGATATCCAGGAAATCGTCAGAGCAACGATCAATGATATCGGATACAATCGCGGTAAATTCGGATTTGACTGTGATACATGTGCGGTTATCACAGCTCTTGATAAGCAGTCACCCGATATCGCCATGGGCGTTGACAAAGCGCTCGAAGCGAAAGAGCATACGATGAGCGACGAAGAGATAGATGCTATCGGTGCCGGAGATCAGGGTATGATGTTCGGTTATGCGAACAATGAAACAGAAGTATATATGCCTTATCCGATCTATCTTGCGCACAAGCTTACAAGAAGACTTACAGAAGTCAGAAAGAACGGAACTCTTCGTTATCTCCGTCCGGACGGAAAGAGCCAGGTAACGGTAGAGTATGATGAGAACGGCAAACCCTGCCGTCTTGATGCTGTTGTACTTTCCACACAGCACAGCGAGGATGTCTCACAGGAGCAGATCCATGAAGATATAAAGAAATACGTTTTTGACGAAGTGCTTCCCAAAGAGATGGTAGATGAAAACACCAAGCTTTTCATCAATCCTACAGGACGTTTCGTTATCGGAGGACCTCACGGAGATTCAGGCCTTACAGGACGTAAGATAATCGTAGATACCTACGGCGGATATGCCCGTCATGGCGGCGGTGCTTTTTCAGGAAAGGATTGTACAAAGGTAGACAGAAGCGGAGCTTATGCTGCACGTTACGTTGCAAAGAATATCGTTGCAGCGGGCCTTGCCGACAAGTGCGAGATCCAGCTTTCATATGCCATAGGTGTTGCTCAGCCTACATCAGTTCAGGTAGATACCTTCGGAACAGGCAAGCTCTCCGATGAAGAGCTTACAAAGATCGCGAGAGAGCATTTCGATCTCCGTCCGGCCGGAATCATAAAGATGCTTGATCTTCGCCGTCCGATCTACCGGCAGACAGCTGCTTACGGACATTTCGGGAGAGACGATATCGATCTTCCCTGGGAGAGACTCGACAAAGTCGAAGAGCTCAAGGCTCATCTGAAATAAAACGATAATAAGAAATATTTTCAGCGGGGACGGTTCTTTGTGAACACTTTGAGGTGTCAGTGGAAACTGTCCCCGCTGATACGTTTACAATTGTTTTACCGCAATGTTGTGCGAAGCGGTAAAAAACGGACGCTTAATTAAAATAATATTTGTTATAATTAATTGTTGATTTTTATTTTTACATAGTATATAATAACCGATGTGCCTTGAGAGCACGCATGCGCCATTAGCTCAGTTGGTAGAGCAGTAGACTCTTAATCTATTTGTCCAGGGTTCGAGTCCCTGATGGCGTAGGGGGATCCCG
>CADBMM010000004.1 GCA_902795795.1 uncultured Lachnospiraceae bacterium
TGTACTTTATCGTCGGAGCGGCTTTCGATATCATGGCAGGTATCATGCTGACAGTTCCGTTCCTGTATCCTATCATGGTGGACCTTGGTTTCCATCCGATCTGGTTCGGCGTATTTGTAGTAGCAATGATGGAGCTTGGCGAGATCACCCCGCCGATCGGATTGAGCTGCTTCATCCTGTCGGATGTATGTAAAATGCCTGTCACGAGAGTATTCAAAGGCGTGCTTCCGTTTATCGGAATGGCATTCCTGTTCGACTTGATCATATGTATCTTCCCGCAGATAACGTTGCTGATGCAATAGCGGTGTGGATAAGGCTGAATAATAAAAACGGAACCGGGATCATGCCGGTTCCGTTTTTTTGAGGAAAAAATATAGATAAAGAAAGAAATCTTATAAAACTTCCTTATAACAAGACCAACTAAACCTTATTATCTTTTTATAACAGTTATATGGTATAATAAGAGCAATATAATCAGTAAAACAAGAAAATATTTCATACCGGTGACAGAAGTGAGTGCGATACACAAGCATCAAGTAATTGAAAAAGCTATTACGGATCTGATCGAGAAAAAAATTATCAAAGAAGGAGAAGCGGTTCCTTCTATCCGGAGAATGTCCAAACTGTATAACATGAGTCCGACTCCGGTCATTGAAGCATATAAAAATCTCGAAGCGAAGGGTGTGATCGAAAGCCATCCTAAAAGCCGTTTTACAGTAGCTGCATCCGATACGTCCGCATTGGCTGAGAAACAGACTTCAGCTGATTCTTTTCCTGTCGTTTTTACGTCAAGAAGAAAAGAATTGCAGAATCCCTATGCAAAAACCAAAAGCGCGCTTGAAGTCGATCTTTCACGGCCGGATATGGAACGGGGAATCGTTCCTGCAGATCCATTTTCAAAGTATATCATACGTACCCTGAAGGTCAATCCGGGAATTTTGAATATCGATTCCCGCGGATATGATGATGAAAAACTGGTAGGGATCATATCAAGGAAGATGCTCCAAAGCATGTGCGCTATCCAAAAAGAGGAGATCTGTATTACGGGCAGAGGGATCGAGGATACGATCCGTCTGGCGCTCAAAGCATGCACAAGATCAAATGATACTGTAATACTGACATCGCCATGTTCGCCGTCCCATGTCTATGCGTGCCGTAGTCTGGGCCTTAACTACACCTTCGTTCATCATTCAGCAGGAGTCCTCTCCGTTGATGTAGATGCGTTCGAGCATATGATCAGTAAAGACAGGAACATAAAATGTCTTCTTATCTCGGGAGGCCTGATCAACCCGGACGGATATTATCTGGACAATGAATGCAAGGAAAGGCTTGCGGCGATCTGCAGACAATATGAGATCGCGGTCATTGAAGACGATACAGACCGTGCTCTCTTCTTCGGAGAACGTTATCCGAAGCTGCTTAAGGAACTTATCCCTGAGCAGACGATCTATGTCTCTTCTTTTACTACTTCTTTTTTAAATGAGCTGAATATTCATTGGGCGTGTCCCGGGAAGTATACAAGGACATATCGTATGATGCGTGACAATGATTCGTTGTGCGCTTATGCGTTCCTGCAGAAAGCGCTTGCTGAGTTTGCCGAGACCAGCCAATATCGCGGCTTGCAGGAGTCGGTCTGCAGGCTGCTGAAAGAAACGATAAGCCAGGTACGCAAAACGGTGTATGATAATTTCCCGGCAGGAATACTGGTTTCCGACCCTAAGGGCGGATCGGCCCTGCATATAATTCTGCCGGAGATCATCCGCAATGTGAGACTTAAAGGTCTGGCATATAATAAAGGAATAGGAATAAGCTGTGATAATGATTTCTTTCTCGAAGCTAACGGCATAGTGATCAACTGTTCCGTGATCGCAGCTGATATAAAGAAAATAAAAAGTATTGAAACCCTTGGCGCATTGATGAAAAACGCAATATTACTGAAAAAATAAGGAGAGAAGTATGTTTGAACTTGTTCCGATCTCGGAAAGAGTCGCAAGGATCCGGCAGAAATACAGAACGACAGTTCCGCATTTATGCATTGCGAGACTGAAAATATCAACTGAATTTTATCAGAACAACAGGCAGCTTACCGGTGCGCTGAAGCGCGCCAGGCTGTTCAAGACCATCTGCGAGCAGATACCGGTAACGGTCTTTGACGATGAAGTGATCGTAGGAACGCAGGTCACTTCTTACAGAGCCTCTTCGCTGAACCCGGAATTCGGCGGTCTTGCCTGGTTCCGGAACGACTGGGAAAGCGGAGCGCTGCAGAACAGGAAAACAGACTATTACATCCTGGATCCGAAGGATGTCGAATATGTTTTAAGCGTTGTGGATTTCTGGGAAAAAGAGAATAACAGCGCAAAGCTGGTCGAATATATCCCGGAAGGATATGCAGATGCTGCGGGAAACGGCGTGACGACCTTTAAAATGACAGATATTGCTTCTGCACCGATGGGACATTTCTGCGCGAATTATCAGAAGCTTATCCACAGAGGTTTCAAGTCGCTTTATGACGAAGCAAAAGAGAATATGGCCGCGATGGAAGGCCGTATGTTCGGCGACGATATCAAAAAATACAGTTTTTACCGTTCGGTCGCTATCGTAATGGAAGGCATGATGATCCTTACGAAGCGCTACAGTGAAAAGTGCGCCCAGATGGCGGAAACAGAAGAAAACGCCGGAAGGAAAGCAGAGCTGCTCGAGATGGCTGAATGCCTTGAACATATATCTACAGAGCCGGCCAGGACATATCAGGATGCTGTTCAGCTGATATTTATCTACCATATAGGCATGTGCCTGGACGGGCAGCAGCATGGAATCAGCTTCGGACGCATTGACCAGTATCTCGGAGAATATTATGAAAGAGATATCGCAAACGGAGCCATAACTGCCGAAAGGGCGCAGGAACTGCTTGATCTGTTTTATCTGAAATGCGCGGAGATGAACAAAATGGGCGGCGGAACAGCCAGCGGTTATACCAGCGGAATGCTGATGACGCTTGGCGGCGTGGATGAATACGGTAATGATGCGACCAATCCGGTCACTTATATGATGCTCCAGTCCGCGGCCAGACTTGTACTTCACGATCCGCCTCAGGCGATGCGTGTTCATAAGAATACTCCGGCAAAGCTTTGGGAGGCGGCGCTTGCGACGACCATGAGAGCCGGTGGCGTACCGACATTTGAAAATGACGAAGTGATCATTCCGGCGCTCCGCAAACGCGGGATGGATCTGAAAAGTGCCAGGAACTATTGCCTGATCGGCTGCGTGGAACCTTCCGGAACAGGAAATCACTGGTGCCTGTGCGGAGGGACCGGCAGAGAAGGATACTGGAACATGGCAAACTGCTATGTACTGGCGATCAATAACGGGATCAATCCGATACCATACGGCGGCGAAAACGCCGGAAAGCCGGTCGGAGTACAAACAGGATATCTTTATGAAATGGAAAGCTTTGAAGATCTCCTGGAAGCAGTCCGCAAGCAGATGAAACGTTTTGTCGACTGGCAGATCACGCTTTGCAACCTGCAGCAGGCTTACACAGTCAATGAACTGCCGCTTCCGCTCGTTTCAGCAACGATGGACGGCTGCATGGAATCCGGTAAAGACGTCATGGATGGTGGAGCGGTCCACAATTCAACAGGTTTCCCGGGAATCGCTATCGGCAATCTGGTCGACTGCCTGGCGATCACTAAATACCTGGTCTATGATAAGAAGATCTGTACGGCAAGAGAACTCTACGATGCGCTCATGGCAAACTGGGAAGGATATCAGGAGCTTCACAGCATTGTTATGAATAAAGTCCCGAGATATGGAAACGCCGATCCGTACTGCGATCATCTGCTGCGCTGGGTCAGCGACACCTTCGCAGAATTTGTTTCCGAGGGACGCGATCCAAGGGGCGGCAAGTACTACGCCGGGCTTTTCCCGGTAGCGTTCAATGTCCTTTACGGTCTGTCCACTGCAGCTACGCCGGACGGCCGTTATGCGACCCAGCCGCTTTCAGACGGGATCTCACCCATGCAGGGTATAGATAAAAACGGTCCGACAGCGCTCATGGATTCTATCCTCGCAAATATGGATCAGACCAAATTCCCGGACGGAACGCTTATGAACTTAAAGCTTCATCCGACCGCTTTTGCAAATGAGCTTGGACTTTTGAAGGTTTCATCACTTATGAAGACATATTTTGACCGCGGGGGCATGGAGCTGCAGCTCAATATAACAAGCACGGAGACTTTGAAGAAGGCAAAGGCAACTCCCGACGAGTACAGGGATCTTGTTGTTCGTGTCGCCGGTTTTTCTGCATATTTTGTTGAACTTAGCGAGGGAAGTCAGAACGACGTCATATCTCGTACGGAAATGAGCATATAAAACACTCGGAATGTTACCGGAAGGAAAGGAGGAAGGTGCTTTATGCACCGCTGAAGGAATGAACAGGTATTCGCATTTATTCTCACCGATAATGATTGGGGGACAGCAGTTTAAGAACAGGATCTTCAACTCTCCTACAGGAGTTGCGATCGAACCG
The DNA here is from genome assembly GCA_902795795.1 of uncultured Lachnospiraceae bacterium. Lineage (GTDB taxonomy): Bacteria > Bacillota > Clostridia > Lachnospirales > Lachnospiraceae > Alectryocaccobium. The sequence goes on from CADBMM010000004.1 coordinate 4,529, forward strand.
GAGCGCTATTGTGTCGGTTATTATGAGAGGAAGGCGATCGGAGGAGCGGCTTCTGTCTGCGTCGGCGATGGCTGCCCGAATATCGCCGGAAGAGCCAGAAAATCACAGATAAACCTTTGGGATCCGACCTACAGGCAGAGCCTTGCGGATCTGGCGCATTCGATCACGCGCCACGGAGCAGTTGCATCCATGGAGATCCTTGATTCCGGTAATTGCGCTACATATTCACACGATGTACTCGGTTATGATCTTTACGGACCGGTCGAAGGCGTTACCGCGACTGGTGCCCCGATCAAAATGATGGACGAAGACAAGATCATGGAAGTCATCGAGCAGCATGCCCAGGCAGCGCTCTACTGCAAAAACTGCGGATTTAATATGGTCACCATCCATGGCGGACACGGCTGGCTGATCACTCAGTTCCTGTCAAAGGAAAATACAAGAAAAGATAAATGGGGCGGAAGCGTAGAGAACAGGACGCGCCTTGCCAACGCGATCATCGACCGTATCCACCAGCTTTGCGGAAGACGCTTCCCTGTTGAGATACGTATCGTCGGCGATGAAGTATACGATGGCGGTTACAATATCGAATTTGGTATAGAACATGCGCTTCAGCTGGAAGGGCATGCGGATCTGATCCATGTATCGACCGGTTCCCATGAGGTGCCGGAAGTATTTACCGTTACCCATCCCAGCATGTTCCTTCCAGACGGCTGCAATGTCAAATATGCTGCAGAGATCAAAAAGCATATAAAGAATACGCCGATAGCAACGGTCGGCGCCCTGTCCGATCCGGAACAGCTTGAGGAGATCATTGCCACAGGCCAGGCGGATGTCGTTGAGATCGCCCGCGGACTGATCTGTGACCCGGATATCCCGATCAAGCTCCAGACCGGAAGAGACGATGAAGTGCGTAAGTGCATGAGATGTCTGTACTGCTTCTCCAAGCACATGCATTCAGATATCATCAACTGCGCGATCAACCCGGAGATCGGTCATGAATATGAACTTACAAACAACATGATTGCACCGCCTAAAGTACTGAAAAAAGTACTGGTAGTCGGCGGCGGTATGGCAGGAATGCAGGCGGCCCTTGAAGCTTCCGAGCGGGGACACGAGGTCATCCTTTGCGAGAAGACCGCATCGCTTGGCGGTGCCTTGCGTTGTGAGAAAAAGGTTCCGTTCAAAGACAAACTTGACCGTTACATCGAACTTCAGAAACATCTTATCGAAAAGAACGGAAAGATCGAAGTACGCCTGAATACAGAAGTAACGCCGGAACTGGCTAAAGAGATAGCTCCCGATGTTATCCTTGCTGCACTGGGCTCAAGACCGGTGAAGCCGCCGATCCCGGGTATTGACGGACCTAATGTATTCGGAGCAGAGGAGATCTACTATCATCCGGAAAAAGCAGGGAAAAACGTCGTGATCTTAGGCGGCGGCCTGGTAGGCATGGAACTTGCGATCTTCCTGTCCATGCTCGGCAGCAAATGTACGATCATCGAAATGCTTCCGGATCTGAACGCCGGCGGAAATAACCTGCACGCGCTTGCAATCTCCGGACAGCTGAAGAAATACGGCATCCATGCATCTACCAGCACGAAGGCACTGGAGATAACCGAAAAAGGACTGCTGTGCGAATATGTTGGCACACAGCCGAGCGAGAAATTTGTTTTTGATATGCCGAAGGTATATGCGGATGCAGAGAGCGGAACGCATCTTTATGAAGCAGATACCGTTATCTACGCTGTAGGACAAAGACCGCTTGTGGCAGAGTCTGAAGCGCTGCGCGAATGCGCACCTGAGTATTATGCGATCGGCGACTGCATCGTTCCGAAAGATATCTGGACCGCAACAACGAACGCATACTATATCGCAAGAGATCTGGGCAGATATTGATATAAAATTTTAAGGGTGATAGGGGGTTCCCTGTCACCCTTGATCATTGCTTGTTTTCGGGTGAAAACAGCTCGCGGACCACATCCAGAAACAGTTCCATGCTGCGGTTGTGGTTATTGATCCTCCATGCGACTACACGGGAAACTATGCCGAATTCATCCGGGAGAGGAATGTAGTTGATATCATACGGAGACTCTTCGACTACCGCGAGCGGGATGATACTGAAACCGGAGCCTACGTCGATAGGGATAAGGATATCCTCAAGCCGGTTGTAGTGAGAAATAATTTTCGGATGGAAATTCCTCGCCTCAAGCACCATTTCTACATCTGTTATCAGGAAAGAAAACATTGTAGGATCCAGGGCTATGAAAGGAATATCGGAAAGGCAGGACCAGTCATTCAGGTCTTCCGGAACGGGAGCGTTCTTTGGAAGAACAAGCGCAAGACTATCGCTCACGGTATTGATATAATGATAGTCATTTCTTGGTGAGACTATCTGCTCGGCGGTAAAATAGATGTCGAAAGCGCCTTTATTCAGAAGATCGACCTGTTTGTTGGTCTCATAGTACATGGCGTCGATCGAGATCTTCGGATAACGGCTGTTAAATACTTCCAGACATTTACGATAGAGCGCCAGACTGGTAGTGGACAACATTATGCTTAAGTGTCCCTGCCCGCCGAAACTGTACTGCTGAAGAGCAGTTGAAGCATATCTCATGTTTTCCAGCAGCTTAACGGCTATCGGCAGGAAGTATTCCCCTTCGCTTGTAAGCTCGAGCTTTTTGCCGTTCCGGTAGAATAGTTTGACTCCCAGTTCCTGTTCCAGCTGACTGATCTGATTGCTGATAGTAGGCTGGCTGATGAAATTTTTTCTGGCGACTTCAGAGAAGTTCAGGGTATAGGCAGAAGAAATAAAATAACTGAGTTTTTCTGAATCCATGGCATACCTCGTAATAAATAATTATAAATCAAGAGGTTCCGTTAATATTATTATTATAAAAAAAACGGATGAAATTCAATTTACAGTTGTGAATATGATCGATTAATTTGTAATAACCAGATCAGATTAATATAATAAATAACAATAATTGTATGTTATTCGCGAATGCGACAGTACTTTAGAGCCGGTTGAATAAAGAAAGGATATGAAAATGGAGAATAAATACCCACACTTGTTTGAACCTCTTGAGATCCGGGGAAGAATACTGAAAAACAGGATCTTTTCCGCGCCTAACATGCTCTTTCAGGTCGTTAACGGGCGCCCCACAGATTATTATGTAGGTTATCTGGAGCATAAAGCCCGCGGTGGGGCAGCGATAGTTACGTTGGGAGAAGTTCCGATCTGTGACGGAGGGTCTCATACTCCGATCACTAAACTCACCATGGATAACATGAATATTTTCGGAGAGATGTCCCATGCTATCAAACAGCACGGCGCGCTGGCCTGCGCAGAGCTATCTCACGGAGGACGGAACGTAAGGTCCTGGTATAATACGAAGCAGCCGATGGGTCCGGTCGCGGAGATGAATGTCCGCGGCATGACCGAACAGGACATGGAAGATATAGCCAATGCCTACGCCGATGCCGCTGCTTATGTGATGGATACAGGCTGGGATGTTGCACATATCCATGCAGGACATTCATGGCTGTTTGCACAGTATCTTTCTCCGTTTGTCAATACCCGTACAGACAAATACGGCGGCAGTCTGGAAAACAGGATGCGGTTCCCGCTTATGTGCCTGAAACGGATAAGGGAA
>CADBMM010000005.1 GCA_902795795.1 uncultured Lachnospiraceae bacterium
CCGTGCCATCTTTTTCCCTCCTGTATTTCTTATATTGTACAGGAAGTTGATCCTCAAAACCACTGTCCGTTATTCAGTCTACCACCAAGAAGTGGTTATGGAGTTGGAAACAGGAATGTTTGGATAAGACCGGCTATGTGGATTGATGTTTCAACACTGAAAAAAGATGTTTCCACAAAAAACAAAAGAGAATCGACAAGTGGAGACGTTATATCTTCTGAGAGAGAAATATCAAAAGGAAATGTGTAAAAAGAGACTTTGCGACATGCGCAAGAGGGTCAATTTGTAGAACTTGGATCATATCCATATGATACGGACGGCTGTGTTCAACCGTTAAAATGGATTGTATTAGAGATTCAAAAAGAAAAAAATTATTATTATCAAAAGAAGCAATTGATGTTTTGCCATATCATGAAACAGGTGATAAGGTCAGCTGGAAAAACAGTTCAATAAGAAAATGGATAAATAATGAATTTATAAGTAAAACATTCTCGCCGGAAGAGAAAGACGTTATTCAGAAAGTCTCAATATCAGATGAGGTATATTCGGATTACAGTACTGAAGATTATGTATTCCTTTTTCTCTGTTAAAGATGTTGAACGGTGTTTTAAGAGTTTTGATGATCGGAAAGCCAAGGCAACTCCATATGCTAAGAATAAAGGAGCAAAAACAGATGAAAAACTGGGCTTTTGCTGGTGGTGGATACGATCCGCTGGTATGACGTTTGGAAGTGGAGTTAGTGCTAATGGCATTGTTAAAGACTATATGTATGGTTTCGGCGATCCACAAGGAAACGGATGTGTGAGACCGGCGTTATGGATAAATGTTTAGAACTATTGATTAACTGGTAAAAAGATATCTTTATGTTTTTAGGTTCGCGAAAGGGGTTTTGGTGTGTCAAGAAGAACACAATTGCTATTGCTAGGAAATGGAATAAATTGTGGCTATGCGAAAAACCCGATTCCATTATCGGAATTATTAAAAAAGGCATCAATTCATTATGGTGTTGATAATATTCCGGATGACTTAAAAATGCCTTTTCCCTTAGAGGTGGTGTTGCGAACTCATAATCATGTTGATGAGTTTTTAAAAGAAAACAAATCGCAGTTATATGGGAGAGTTGATTCGGAAGAATATAAACACATGTTAAAGCGTATTCTTGATATGGGCTTTGATGAGATCCTTACAACGAATTATAGTTACGAGTTGGAAGCAGCATTCAACAACCAGGAGATAGTAAGGGATTCATTTTTAGACTCTATTGCAAAAAACATGTTGCCTGGGAAGAAAGTAGAGCCAAAGTATCTAATCCATTCATGTAATGTATTGAAGAACGAAGAGCAAGAAAAACATATTTGGCATATTCATGGAGAAGCAAAAAAAACCAATAGCATGATAATCGGACATGATTATTATTCCCGTTTGCTAAGCCGTCTCGTAACTCTCATTAACAGAAGAGGGCAGGATTATCAAAAAGCGTGGATTCATGAACAGAATATTGGGTATTCTTGGATTGATAGATTTATTCAAAGCGATGTATATATTCTTGGGTTTGGCTTTTACCCTTCAGAAATGGATCTGTGGTGGCTTTTGGAAAGTCGAAATAGAATAACTGGAAAAAGAAGGAAACTGATTTTCTATGGACCAGATCATGAAAAGACCGCATTTAATCCAACTATAAATCTGATTCGTGTATATGGCGGGCAAATAAAATCATTAGATATCAAGACAAAAGGAAAAAATGATAACATGACCGATGAACAGAAAAAACAAATTGATGAAGAAAACAATGATATATATAAGCATTTTTATGAATGTGCTTTAGATGATATAAAGAGTAATATGAGAATTAATAGAGAATTGTCATTCGAAGGAGAAAACTAATGGCCAAATTTGTAATGGAGTGCCCCAACTGCGGCAAGTATGTCGAAGCCCGTACCGGCTTCTTTGCAAAGAAAAAACTCGAGTGTACCTGCGGATATACGATCAATGTTAAAACAGATAAACTGACAAGCCGGAAGTGTCCGCATTGCGGAAACGATGTCGTATTTGATCAATCAAAAGGTGCAAATGCCAAGTGTCCGGTCTGCGGGCAGCCGATCAATACCATGGAAGAACAGAGCAGGATGGTAGAGTTTTCGTGCGAACAGTGCGGGATCCGGCTGATGACTGCAAAAACGGCAAAGACATACACCTGCCCGGTCTGCGATTGTGTAAATGACGTTGCGGAACGTGTGAAGATGGAGCAGATCAAGCATGACGGTCTTGCCAGTGTCATTAAATATGAGGGCGATGCCGACACACTGGTCTGGAAGCATCCAATCGAAGACTTCAACATGGGATCGCAGCTGATCGTTCATGAATCGCAGGAAGCGATATTCTTCCGTAATGGCCAGGCACTGGATCTGTTCGGCGCAGGCCGGTATACATTGGAAACACAGCAGCTTCCGATTCTTGAGAAGATATATAAGCTGCCCACGGATACCGAAGGGACATTCCATTCAGAAGTCTATTACATAAACATCACCCATCACATGGCAGTGAAATGGGGAACTCCGGAGAAGATCAATCTGATCGATCCCCTGACCGGTGCGCCGATTTCTGTCGGGGCAAGGGGCGTATTGAACTTCCGGGTAAAGGACTCACGCAAGCTGCTTGTAAAGTTGGTAGGGACGACCGGCGGATTAAAACGTGAGGATATTCTCGAGAACGGAAACAGCCACATTAAAAACTATTTCCGTTCGGCTATCCAACTGGTAGTTTCAACACATCTGGCTAATGCGATCACTCAGGAGCGGATCGATATTCTCCAGATCGACCAGCAGAAGATCCGTCTTTCAAGCTCGATGCTTCCGGTCGTGCAGCCGTATTTTGATGACTATGGCCTGGAGATCACGGAATTCCTGGTTGAAGGTATCATGCTTCCGGAAAGAGGTGAGCTGGGATACGATTCTCTTCAGACCATTATAAAGATGCGTCAGGCAGGCCTTACAAAGTCTGCTATCCAGACGGAAATGGATATCAAGCTGGCTGAGATGGAAGCAAAGAAAACGCTGGATATCCGTCAGCAGCAGAATATAGCTGAAGTGGAGGTCGCTCACCGGGGCGCAGTCGCTCAGAAAGGTGAGACGGATGTGCTTTCCGCCCAGTATGAGAGCCAGAAAAAAGTCGTTGAGGCAAC
>CADBMM010000006.1 GCA_902795795.1 uncultured Lachnospiraceae bacterium
GGCTGGACAGAGTGCCCGGCTGAACTCAAAGGCACATACATGGAGAACTACAAGAACCTCTATGACCTTTGCATCAACAACAGCACACAGGATCCCAAAGATCTCGCTACAGGCGGACATGATTCCGAAGCAGAATTCAAAGACGGCAAGGCTGCATTCTTTGTAAACGGTTCCTGGGAATACGCAGCAGTTTCAGAAGCAGTTCCGAACGCTACGATGATCCCGTATTACTGCGGAGTTGAAGGCGAAGAAAAAGCCGGCCTTAACTGCGGTACAGAAAACTGCTGGGCCATCAACGCAAAAGCTTCTGAGGCAGATCAGCAGGCTACAATGGACTTCCTTGTATGGTGCGTAACCGATCCGGAAGCTTCACGCATGCTCGTTGACACCTTCGGCGTAATGCCTTACAAGAACGCTGCAGAGTCCACAAACGGCTTCCTCGCAGCTGCTGATGCTTATACAGCGGACGGATGCTACGTTATGGACTGGGCTACAAACTATCAGCCGAACGTAGACGACTACCGTGCAACACTCGTAGCTGCTCTTAACCAGTACAACGCAGATCAGTCTGACGCTAACTGGGAGCTTGTTAAGACAGCATTCGTAGATGGCTGGGCAGCACAGTATCAGCTTGCAAACGGCTGATAAACAAACAGCAAAAAGCTTAAGCAACACCATCTGATCAAATGGCGGGGCGGGCGATCCGATTTCGCCGCCCCGCCTTTATTCGCACCTTTTCAGGGAAGGGGGAAGGATCTTGCGTCCAAAAAAGATAAAAGGAGGCTATACGCTTAAAGCTCCGATGAGACGCTGGTCGTGGCTGTTCATGGGACCGGTACTCATTGCTTTCGCAATAGGTTTCGTATGGCCCTTCATCCAGGGCATTTATCTTTCTTTCTGTAAATTCCGCCTTATATCGGATGCGGAGCTCATCGGCTTTGGCAACTATGTGTCAGCGTTTAAAGACGCGACTTTCAGGCATGCATTCTGGTATACTGCACTGTTTACAGTAGTTAGTGTAATACTTATAAATATTCTCGCGTTTATGATCGCCTATGTGCTTACACAGAACATAAAAGGCAGCAATATCTTCAGAACCGTTTTCTTCATGCCAAACCTTATCGGCGGTATCGTTCTGGGATATATCTGGTCGATGATCTTCGACGGTATCCTGTCGCATTTCGGAACGTCGATACTTCTGAACGCGAAATACGGTTTCTGGGGTCTTATAATTCTGATGTGCTGGCAGCAGATCGGATATATGATGATCATCTATATCGCCGGCCTTCAGGCTGTTCCGGAGGATATGCTGGAAGCAGCCAGGATCGACGGAGCAACGAAATGGCAGAGCCTTACCAAGGTCACCATTCCGAACGTAATGCCCTCGATCACGATCTGCCTGTTCCTTTCGATAACAAACGGCTTCAAGCTGTTCGACCAGAACCTGGCTTTGACGGGCGGTCAGCCTTTCTCGATCATGCCGAACGGCATGCCGGTCAAGGAGACTGAAATGCTTGCGCTGAATATTTACAATACGTTCTACGGGCAGAGTTCTGCATCTACAGGCGTGGCGCAGGCTAAGGCAGTAATATTCTTCATACTGGTTGCAGCTATAGGCCTTATCCAGCTCTATGCTACGAGAAAGAGGGAGGTGCAGCAGTAATGAATACAAAGCAAAATACACTTACTGCCGAAAACCGCCGCAAAACGGTAATGTCCGTTGTGCTTGCAGTGATCTGCGTGATCTATGTACTCCCGGTCGTAACAGTAGTAATAAATTCTTTTAAACTGAATACATTTGTAAAGACCGAGACCTTTGCGCTTCCGACAGCGGAGAGCAGCGCCGGTTTCGGAAACTTTATTACAGGTATGACCTTCGGAAACTACCCGTTCTGGAAGAGCGTGCTCTACAGTGCCGTGATCACCATTCTTTCAACGGTGCTGATACTTATCTGCACGTCAATGGCAGCGTGGTATATAACCAGGGTCAACTCGACATTCTGCAAGATAGTTTATTATCTCTGCGTATTTTCAATGGTAGTACCGTTCCAGATGGTAATGTACACGCTTTCAAAGACGGCAGACAAGCTGCACCTGAATACGCCATGGACGATACCAATAGTGTATCTGGGGTTTGGCGCCGGGCTTGCGGTATTCATGTTTGCCGGCTTCGTGAAATCGATCCCGCTGGAGATCGAGGAGGCGGCGGCCATAGACGGATGCGGACCCTTGAGGATCTTCTTCTCGGTGGTATTCCCCATGCTCCGTCCGACCATGATATCCGTAGGTATCCTTGAGATCATGTGGATATGGAACGACTACCTGCTTCCTTATCTGGTACTTGATATCAATGAATACAGGACGATCCCGATCCATATCCAGTACTTAAAGGGCAGCTACGGTACGGTAGACCTTGGCGCTACGATGGCGCTGATACTGCTCAGCATTATTCCTGTAATAATCTTCTATCTGACATGCCAGAAATACATTATCAAGGGCGTGGCAGCTGGTGCTGTGAAAGGATGATGGAGATGGAACGAAGCAGCGGTATCCTGATGCCGGTATCCTCACTGCCGTCGCCTTACGGAATAGGGACACTTGGGAAAGCGGCTTATGAATTCGTTGATTTCCTTGCGGCGGCCGGGCAGTCCTGGTGGCAGATCCTGCCGGCAGGCCCTACAAGCGTAGGGGATTCACCTTATCAGAGCCCGTCAGCCCATGCGGGAAATCCGTATTTTATCGATCCTGATCTGCTCGCGGCGGACGGCCTTCTGGATGACGGCGATGCAGAGAAGCTTAACTGGGGCGATGACCTTAGCAAGGTCGATTACGGACTCCTGTATGAAAACCGGCCGAAGCTGTTAAGAAAAGCCAAAGCCCGTGGCTTTGAACGGGATAAGGAAAAGGTAAAGGCTTTTGCGGATGAGAATCCCTGGCTTGAAGACTACGCGCTTTTCATGGCGGTCAAGGAGCATTTCGGAATGCGTTCCTGGCTGGAGTGGCCCGATGAGGATATCCTTCTTGGAAAGCCGGAAGCCAGGGACAGGTACAGGAAAGAGCTTAATGAAGCTGTTGAATATTATGAATATATCCAGTATCTGTTCTTTAAGCAGTGGAACGACCTTAAGAGCTATGCTCATGACAGGGGAATCGGTATTATCGGTGATATGCCGCTTTATGTGGCTTTGGATTCGGCTGACGTCTGGTCATCGCCTGAATATTTCCAGCTCGATGAGAAAAACACGCCTGTGAAGGTAGCTGGCGTGCCGCCGGATCTCTTCACAGAGGACGGCCAGCTTTGGGGCAATCCGTTATATGCTTATGATGTAATGGAAAAAGACGGCTTCAGCTGGTGGATCGACCGGATAAAAGGAGCAGCCAGGCTGTATGACGTGATCCGTATCGATCATTTCAGAGGGCTTGAAAGCTACTGGGCGGTGCCATATGGAGATACCACAGCCAGAAACGGCGTCTGGATCAAGGGACCCGGAATGGCGCTGATAGGAAAGATAAAGGAAAGTCTTCCTGACACCAGATTCATCGCAGAGGATCTTGGATATCTTACGCCGGAGGTCAGGCAGCTTCTTAAGGATTCCGGATTTCCGGGCATGCAGGTCATGCAGTTTTCCTTTGACAGCAGAGACGCGCAAAGCACGCTTCCGGAAGATTATGAACGGAACTGCGTATGTTATGCGGGCACTCATGACAACGATACTCTTGCCGGGTGGAAAGAAAACGCCGCCGCGCCGGATATAGAAAAGGCAAGATCAGTCTTAGGCCTCGGAGATGATGATTTCATCCGTGGAATGCTCAAAGCAGGCATGAGCACGGCAGCAGATCTTTTCATAGCCCAGATGCAGGACTATCTGGAGCTTGGAAGTGAAGCCAGGATAAATACCCCCGGAACGACGGAAGGGAACTGGCAGTGGAGATCAACTCCAGGGCAGATACCGGAAACGCTGGCAGCCGAGATCGCAGAAATGACTGCCCTTTATGAAAGGAGATAATAACAATGGCAGAAGTCAATTTAAGACATATCGTAAAAATATATCCGAATACTGAAAAGAAAAAGAAAGATAACTCAAAGACAAATCTGAAGGTCACGGAACGCGGAGTTATAGCTGTTGAAGATTTCAATCTCGACATTAAAGACCGTGAATTTATCGTGCTCGTAGGTCCTTCGGGCTGCGGAAAATCCACGACGCTCCGTATGGTCGCCGGCCTTGAATCGATTACGGAAGGTGAGCTTTTAATAGACGGAAAAGTTGTAAATGACGTAGATCCGAAGGACAGGGATATAGCGATGGTTTTCCAGAGCTACGCGCTCTATCCGCATATGACAGTTTATGACAATATTGCCTTTCCGCTTAAGCTTAAAAAGGTGCCGAAGGAAGAGATCGATAAAAAGGTAAAAGAGGCGGCGGAGATCCTCGGAATAACTGAATATCTTGGCCGTAAGCCGAAAGCTCTTTCAGGCGGACAGAGGCAGAGGGTCGCCATAGGGCGTGCGATCGTCCGCGAACCGAAGGTACTGCTCATGGACGAACCGCTTTCCAACCTGGACGCAAAGCTGAGAAACCAGATGCGTGCCGAGATCATAAAACTGCGTAAGAGGATCGATACGACCTTCATATACGTAACTCATGACCAGACAGAAGCCATGACGCTTGGCGACAGGATAGTTATCATGAAGGACGGCGTGGTCCAGCAGATAGGAACTCCGCAGGAAGTCTTCGACGAACCGGCAAATCTTTTCGTAGCAGGCTTTATCGGAGTACCGCAGATGAACTTCTTTGATGCCCGCCTTGAAAAAGAAGGAGATAAATTCTGCGTGAAGCTCGCGGATGCAGTATTCCCGGTCGATGAGAAGACCAATGAAAAACTGCTTGCAAATGGCGTATCTCCCATGGATATTACGCTTGGCGTGCGTCCTGAGCATATATCTCTTCAGGAAGGCGCAAATACGCTTAAGGGAACTGTAGAGGTAGGCGAGATGATGGGCTCATCGATCCATCTTCATGTAAGATCGATGGATCAGGATGTGATCATCATCGCACAGACTGTAGATATGGACGGAAAGCATATTGAAACGGTTTCGTACGGGCAGGAAATATCATTCTCGTTCGGCGCGAAAGTAATGCATCTCTTCGACAAAGAAACAGGAGAGAGCCTGACGAAATAATTAGAAGAAGAAGGAGCTGCCGCGGCAGCTCCTTCTTAATGTGTTATTCTTCGTTATCATCTACTTCTTCGTTTTCGTCGTATTCTTCGTTCTCGTCATATTCTTCGTTGCCGTCGTATTCTTCTTCGTCAGGGTAGTCGTCAAGGGCGTCGGGACCGTTTATTTCGATCAGTGTTTTATTGTAGAGGTCATCGAGGTTTGTGCAGCCGCTGCCTTCGAGGCTTCTGATTCCGATCATGAATTTGTCGCCGGCAATGTATTCATCAAGGGCTTCACAGGGGATTTGTGCGCTGAAGAATGCTACTAAAGAAGCGAAGACCCGGTTCGCCTTCATGATGTAGTATTCGTCTTTTGTAGTATTGTGGAGGATATATACTCCCGCACATTCATAATTTGCAACACGGCGGGATTTCTGCGGGTTGAAGGTCTCTCTCTTCTGGAAATTCATGAATTCTTCCGGAGTCAGTTCAAGCTGCCCGGCAACGAGACCGCCAAGCTTTTTTTTCATTTTTACGAATTCATATGCTGAAATGCCGACTCCGGCTACGACTATGACTATAAATAAAATATAACTGCTCATTTTTTTTCAGTCTCCTTGGGTATTTCCACAGATTATATCATATGAAGCCGTAATTATAAAACATAATTATCGTGGACATTTTCAAAGATCGGTTAATATAGATGCTTTTGAAGTAAGTTGTCCTTTATGCTTTCTGCCCGCAATCTTCTTTTGAAGACAGCCATCAGTACAGAAATGAGATATCCTCCCATATATCATTAAAATCCAATTCGCAGTCTTCCCATATCCCGACCGGTATTTTGGACTGGAAAGAGTAGATAGTTATTGTGTTTTTCTCAAAGTTCATGACGGTGACGGCCTGGTTTTTCGGACTTACGGCCCAGAACTCCCGTACGCCTGCCTGTTCGTATTTATTTGCTTTGAGGTTCAGGTCGCGCCGCCAGGATGAGGGAGAAAGCACCTCTATGACAAGATCCGGTGCACCAACTATGTGATTGGTAAGTTTGTTACGGTCACAGACGACCAGTACGTCGGGTTGGACGATTGTTTTTTTATCGTCGGGATCAAGCTGGACGTCTACAGGAGATACAAATGGGATGCATGAGCCGCCGTGCGTCTTTACCCGGTTATGGAGAAAGGCATAAATACTTCCTGTTATAAGCTGGTGCACATTAACCGGAGAGGCCATGTCATAGAAATATCCGTCTATGAGTTCCACGCGGTGTTCATCGGGGAGAAGCATATAATCGTCTATGGTAAATTCGCCCGGATGCTTGCCGTTGAATGTCCCATCAGGAGCAATGTCTTCAGCAGCTGAGGACATTCCGTAA
>CADBMM010000007.1 GCA_902795795.1 uncultured Lachnospiraceae bacterium
CTTAAAACACTTCCTTTCTGCAAAAGTCATTGCAACAGTTTTCATCGAATTACAATGGTTTTGTTGCGATAAATTTTTCAATTAAAGCTCATTGTTATCTGTTCTGAATTCATACTACAAAATAAAGAGTACAAAAAAACGCCCTCGATCAGATATGCACCCGCATTTCCGGATATCCGGTAATGGGTCCATATCATCACAATGACGTTTTTTTACTTATTTTAAAACCTGCAGCCTCTTACAAATCAGCTCATATCAGGGCATGTCCGAAGATCAAGTTTATTTTTTCATGAGACCTGCTCCGGCATTCCAAGCCTGGCCTGCTTTTGCCCCGGTCGTATAATACCCGTTTTTGAACTGGTCAAACATAAGTGCGTGAAGCTTTTCCGGATCTACTTTTCCTTTTTCATCCAGCACGGCTTCCTCAGCCTTTACATTTACTATCTTTCCGACGATACCCGAAACATGGTCGGTCTTTAAAAACTCAAGGAGCTCACACTCCATGACAACAGGAAATTCTTCCACGATCGGCGCATGCACTTTGTCGCTTTTTACTGCATGATAGCCGGTACGTTCAAATTTGTCATCCATCTTATTTCCTGAAGCTATTCCGAAGAAATCCGCTACATCCATATGTGCTTCATCGGCCAGAGCTACGGTAAATGCTTTGCTTTCCTGAATATTCAGCCAGGTCTTTTTTCCTTCTCCGATGAACAGAATGATCTCATCCTCATCGCAGATCTGCCCCCAGGCCACATTCATAACATTCACTTTTTCATTTTTATCGTATGCTGCTACCATTAATACCGGCATGGGATATACCGCCGGGATCACGCCTAAGTCTTTTTTCATCCTTCCTGTCCTTTCTGAATAGTATTTAATATGACTTCATGCATGGTATCATTTTATGAATGATCGAACAAGTCTTTTTCTGAAGGTTTGCAATCCTTCTTATGCAAGCTGCTTAAAAATCCAGGTATTGTTTACCGTACAATGACAATATTGACGTCAAATTGAAAATTCTATAAAATATAAATGTTAATTAATGAGCTGCATAGCCGGTCGTTTTTCTCCCTGATCCGGAAATCCATGCGGCCGTGTATTTCAATCAGCATTACCGTTTCAGAAGGAGGATAATGATGGACAAATTCTTTTTCCAGACGACCGAAGCTTACAATTTTGACAGGTATATGAATGGTGCCGAAAATCCGATGACCGCAGAGGAAGCCAACGAGATCTTCAACAAATTCCAGGCTACCTTCGATTTTTCAAGCGGCCGCATGAATGATTTTTACAAGGCTGAATATATGATATTCGTTTCGGATGCCGTTAATTACGCAATAGAACGGCTCATCTGGTCAGGTATGCCTGCCGCTGATAAAGAAAAATACAATGAAAAACATGTGTATCTCGAGCACAAGCTGCTGAATGATGTAGAAAGATACCTCAACTATGAAAAAAGCAGCGGTTTGGATACATCATGGTACGATCTTATCTGCAAGGGTGCTCCTTCATCGGATATCCTCGACGCAAAGCAGCGCATATGCGACTTTGCCTGCTATCTCGCTCTTTTCATAGCTTTGAACAATAAATAATTCTCTGAGTTTTTCAGGCGGGCAGCTGCAGTGCAGCGGTCCGCCTGTTAATATTTTATTTACATTTTGTTAAGAGATTGTTTTTCTGACAATCATCTATACTTCACATTTTTCACTCATTATAGTAACTGTAATAAAACTTGAAATACAGTTATATTATTTTTTTCATTTTCACCGGCGCAAGCCGGACTCCTTCCTTATAAATACATAGAATCAAGACCGTCTGCGTTTTTTCTGCCAGCCGGTCTTTTCTATATGCTAAAAGGTCATTGACCATATGAGCCTTTTCCTAAAAAGCTTGATTATCATTCATCCTTATAATAAAATCATCAGGTAGCTTGTTTGACCATGACTGAAAGGGAAACTGATAATGCCGGTAATCAAAAGAACAGCGGAAAGCAGGGAAATGCATATCGATACTATGATAGTACGCTCCGCCTCCGGCAATATTGCTTTTGATGAAAACATGGGAAGCATCAACTGGAACCGTGTCCGTCTTCGCTCGGATTTCGAATACCGTCTCATTCCATTTGACCGGCGCGTCAGCTTCAGCCGTACAAAGCTCGGAGGAACGGACGCACTTCTGGCATTTCCGGAATATATTTCCAGTAAAGCTATAGTTCTTGGGATCCACGGCGGCGGTTTTGTCACCGGAAGCATGTACAGTACAAAGGCTTATCTCTCAATGCTTGCAGAAAAGCTTGGTTCCTGTTGCATAGCGGTAGATTATGCCCTGGCCCCCGAGCATCCTTATCCTGCAGGGCTCAATGACATCTTTAACGCATATAAAGCTATCCTTCACAATTTCCCGGATTCAAAGGTCGCCCTGGCTGGCTCCAGTGCCGGTGCAAACCTCTGTTTTGCACTAACGGTCAGATGTCTTAAAGAAGGCATCCGCCTTCCCTCATGCATCGTAGCCCACAGCGGTCTGTATGATTTCACCGATTCAGTAGACAGGAACTATGAAATAGATGATTTCACAGTCAAACCCGGTATTTTTTCAGTACTTCCCGGAATCTATGCTCCGGATCGTGATCTTCATTCTCCGGAAATATCTCCGCTTTATTATGACGACTTTAAAAAGCTCCCTCCCGCAGTATTTACCTGCGACTCGAAGGAAACACTGAAGGCCGACTCTTATGCAATGTACAAACAGTATGAAGCAGCTCATGTCCCTGCCATTTTATATGAATTCGAGAATACCTTCCATGCGTTTGCGTCCGTAGGCAATCTTGCCCCCGAGACGACAAAACTTTTAAGGGAAAACTGCCGTTTTATAAAAAAATATACCGACACCCCGATCAGCGCCTGATCGCGCCTTCTTCATTATTCTTTCCGAAGCTTCTGACTATATTTATAAAGTCCTCAAGCGGCTTTGTTATCACTTTGTCCTTGTGAAAAATAATATTCAGATTTCTTGAGAGCGAAACGTCGGAAAGCTTTATCTCGTTTATTACTCCCTTATCCAGGAAATCTTTTACAAGAAGGTAAGGCAGCACGGATATTCCCATGTTTCTGGATACAGCTGATACGATAGCTTCTGTGCTGGTGCACTGCCATACAACGTTTACATTTACATCGTGTGATCTCAGTATATGATCGAACTTGTCTCTTACTCCTGCCCCTCTTTCCCTGAAAAGAAAGTTCTCGTTTTGCAGTTCTTTCAGTTTTACGGTCTTCCCGGCAAACCTGTGCTCAGGTGATGCAGTTATTACGATCTTATCGAGATAATAGGGTTCTGATATGAACTCTCCGCTGAAGGAATTTCCCGTCTGGTCCTCCACCATTGCCACATCAAGCTCGTTATTTAATATGGCATTCATTATGACAGGGGCCTGATAGACCATGACCTTTACCTTTATATCCGGATGTAACTTGTTGAATTCATCCACAAGATAGATCATCTGAGCAGTTCCTACTGATATATTTCCCCCGATGCGGATCTCTCTTACGCCCTCGTTCCTTCTAATCTCTTCGTCGAGATCAGTGTACAGATTCATTATGCGTCTGGCATAATCATACAGAATATTACCCGCCTGTGTTACATGCAGCCTGGAGCCATATCTTTCAAAAAGCTTGGTTTCATAAGCATTCTCGATATCCTTGATCATCTGGCTGACCGCAGGCTGGGTCATATGGATCTTTCTTGCTGCAGCTGTCATGCTTCTTTCTTCGTAAACCGCTGCAAATACTTCGAGTTGTCTGTTGCTGATCATACGCTCCTCCTATAAGTTGATCCTTATACTCAGAATAATTATATTTTATTTTACTTATAATACACCGGGATTTATAATTCAAGCATAAATAAACATAAAAGCTTCTTAAAGGACTCTTATGTTTCTTTTATAAAAAACCATACATACAGGAAAAGGCACGGATCTCCGTGCCTTTTTTCTTTATAACTTTACTGTTCAGAATGAATGTTCTTTCAGCCACCTGACCGCAGATTCGACCTTTGAAGTGATATCAGATCCATCGCGTACGAGCACAGTCTGTTTCGGAAGCCCTTCAAAGAAATTAAGATGAGAGTTTTCTGCGAATGCATTCTTCAGATAATTATTATCATCCGAAAAACCGGGATCAGGCTGTATCTGGCAAATGCTGTATGCCTGCAGGATAGCCGTGACAGGTACTCCATTGTATATAATGCCTTTATATTTATCGATCTCGCTCTGTTTTATGGGAGCGCTTTCCCTGTACAGAGCCATTGCCTTTGCATACGCTTCCGACTCCTGATTTGTAAGAGGCGTCATCTTTTTAGCTGTTTTAATGTTATCCCTTAACTGCTCCGGCGTGGACATCCCGGAAAGAACTGCTATAACTTCGTCAAGCCCGAGGCTGAAACGCATTGCCCAGGAAGCCATCGACCAGTCAGGATGCATCTCTTTTAAGAGTTTTTCGGCATCTGGAGGCAGCTCGGCGAGTCCGCCGCCTTTTACCGGCTCCATTATAACGACCTTCCTGTTCAGCTTTCTGGCGGCATAGTAGCATTTGCAGGCCTGTACAAGCTCACTGCCCCAGTCGAGGGGATTTATCGCCAGCTGTACGAATTCTATTTCAGGATGATCATCCAATACACGTATGAGCTGTTTCGCTGATGAATGGAAGGATATCCCCAGATGCTTTATCCTGCCTTCTTCCTTCCACTTCTTCGCATGGTCAAAGAGATGTGTCTCTTTGACTATACCGCCCTTACCGTCATAACCATCGTAATAAACGGTCTGAATATTATGCAGGAGATAATAATCCGCATAATCTACCCCGATATTCTCAAGCTGGCCTGCGAAAAGCTCATCGATCTTATCCTCAGGCACCAGATTAAATACAGGAAATTTAGTAGCTACCGTGAAGGTTTCCCTTGGGTGTCTTTCAACAACAGCCTTTTTTAAGGCGTTTTCACTTTTACCGTTATGATAAACATAGCTCGTATCAAAATAGGAATAGCCAGCCGCCAGAAACTCATCCGCCATTTCTGCGGTTTTTTCGATATTTATTTCTCCGGTCTCAGGTATGACCGGAAGCCTCATCATTCCAAATCCCAGATTGTTCATTATCCTGCAGTTCCTTTCAATGATCAGATCAAACGGCTGTACTGATAATTAAAATGGTCCGTCGATGAAGAATTTGTACACTTTCACCAAATAGAATAACATCATTTTAATTATATCACACAATCTGAGATTTATAATCTGTACAATGATTATTTTAAAAATTCATCATTTCTAACAAATGATAAAGCAAATTGCAATCCTGTTTTAAATATTTTCCAAATATTATTCCTGCATTTCGCTTTCTTCTATTCCGCAGATCTCGAGGATCTTCCGCATTTCGACGCCTTCGACTTTATTCGTCCCGCGGCCCTGCGCTGTTCCGTTCTTAAGCACTTCGATGATCTCTGCCTCATCCTTGGATTTCTTTATAATGTTGAAATAACGAACCTCTCCGCTCTCCTTGTTTCTCACAAGATAAGCTCTTTCGGCACAGCCAGGTGTCTTATCCTGCTTCTGAAGATCTATGCTGACAACATCCGTATCCTCACTTACTCCCAGGGCCATTACCTTGAAATCTTCCGGCAGATAGGGATACATGCGTTTGAGCTTATACGATTCTTCATACAGTTCATCCACATATTCTTCCCTGCGGCTGCAAAGTTCATCAATGAGTTCTTTTCCATCTGAAAACAGTTTTCCGGGAAGGAAACTCATTTCGAACATGAGCCTTTCATAAGCCGTATACTGTTCCTGGGTAAGCCTGATCTCACGACCGTCTGCCGAAGCATATATCGTTCCTTCCTCATCCATTTTAAGTATTTTGACCGTTCTTATATCGACCTTGACCTGGGTACTCTCCTGCGGCTGTCCGGCGTTTCCGCTCATTGTCGTGCCGCCGTCAACAAGGCCCTGTCCTGAGCTTTGCGCCTTTTCCATAAGTTCCCTGACCCGTTTGACCAGTTCCTTCTTTATGGTGAGGTTGTCCGTCGCCATATTTATAACGAAACCGCCAATTTCAGCTTTTCCTTCAAAAATGATATTGCTTATGGCTTTGTACGGCATGTTCATTACACCTGCCGGTGCAGGTTCGAGTTTTATCTTCTCCTTGGATGTAAATACAGGTATGAACAATTCTCCTTCAGTATTTTTCACCATAAGCACGGCAGGCTTTTTCGTATTCGGATCGATAACTGCTGGAACCAGGAACCTGGCATTTACCATGCAATTAACGATATTATTCAGATTGGCTGGTGTTTTTTCCGTAAGATAAAGTCCGACAAGAGCTTCAAGATGATCGTTATTAAGATCGATAGTCATGTCTTTTTCTCCTGCCTGCGAAGAAGGGATCATTCCGGGAGGAAGGACTACGTCATTCCCTGTGTTGCTATTGAGCCTTGCCTTCGCAGCGTTGAAATTAACTATCTTATTTTTTCTGTTTCCGTTCGGATAGAAGCTTGTCTTTTTTTTACTCATCTTTTTATCCTTTCATAAAGATATGTCTTTTATTATTCCGTTTTCTGTTGAATAAATATCTTTTTATTCTGTATAAATCCGGCTGCCGTAAGTCCTGTAGCCTTGCAGATATTATCTGCGACCATACAGTACCAGACTTCATTAAGGCTGCCTCCGGCCCTTATCACGAAAGACGTGGCAAGTATACGTATTCCCCACATGCTTAATGCTTCTATTATGAGAATATGTTTTGTCCTGCCGGTACCGTATCCTATTCCCTCCCAGGCGATCATAAGCCCGTAAAACGGTTCTGAAAGAGCAACTATCCTCAGGACCTCAGCA
Source organism: uncultured Lachnospiraceae bacterium (assembly GCA_902795795.1). Lineage (GTDB taxonomy): Bacteria > Bacillota > Clostridia > Lachnospirales > Lachnospiraceae > Alectryocaccobium. Next base: position 6,881 of record CADBMM010000007.1, read on the forward strand.
CCCATTTTAATCACCGCCTCGCTGCCTGTAAATATGCGCATCATATATTCGGCAGTAAAGAAAAGGATCAGACCGGTAACAAACATGATCGTGATCGTAATTATTATAGTCAGATTTCTCGTATCTTTAAACTTTTTTTCATTCTGCTCTCCAATGGCGATACCTATAAGCGCCGATGCGGCTGTCCTTATACCAAAGCCAGGCAGATAGAATATCTGTTCTGCAGTGATCGCTATTGCATGAGAAGCAAATATAGTCACGCCCATGCTGTTTATCATTGCCGAAAAGACTACATGACCCATGCTCGTAAAAACTGTCGTAGCCATCACAGGCAGGGCGATAAGCATGACCCTTCCAAGCATAGGCCGGTCGATGCTGAAATAATCTTCCTTAGTGAACTGAAGGATCGTCTTTTTTCGCCAGGCGAGCAACATCGCGATCCCGCCGAATATCGTAGAAACAGTCGTGGCCCAGGCCGCTCCCTTAACTCCCATTCCTGCAGTATATATCAGGAGATAGTTAAGCACAACGTTCATTACATTTGCGCTTATGTTAATTATCATGGGCGTCCTGGTATCCTTGACGGCATGCATGGTGTTTGCAAATGAATAAGACGCCGTAGAAAAAAGCATGGAAAGGCTGACAATAAAAAAGTAGCCCGAAGCATCACTTCTTATTGCCGGATCGGCCTGCATCCATATCGGAAGATATGGTGCGATCGCCAGGCATATGATCGTGAGCCCCAGTCCGAACCATAATGTCAGGTGCGCATTAAGCACCGATATTTTCTTAATATCGCCCTGATCCTTCCTTCCGTAAGCCTGCGAAAGCAACGACAAAATACCGACCGAAAAAGCAGCCGGTATCGAATGTATAAAGAAGTTCACACTGCCGCTGGTGCTTACAGAGGCTGTGGCAGCTTCCCCAAGGTGCCCCACCATTGCGGTGTCAACATATTGCAGGATCATGCTCAGGATCTGCTGTATCACTGCGGGCAGGGCAAGCTGTATTATTGATTTTAAAGTTTCTCGTTTACTGTTCATCAAATGAATTTTTATATGTTTTTCAACGTTTTATTCTGATAACGTTGACCCATTTTCCCGACATGAATCTTATAAGGCATATCAGTCCTTTCAGCGGATACTCCATCCTCAGAAGGAAATAGATCCAGAACGGCGCCAGATGCCAGACGAATGATGCCAGCGCGCCAAGCGGAAGCGAAACCGCCCATATAAGAATGGTGTCCCATTTAAGAAGGAACTTGGTATCGCCGCCTCCTCTTAAAATACCCTTGCTCGTCATGAAAGCGATCATCTGCATAGGCAGGAACATACAGTTGATAACTATACAGTCATGTGCTATCCCGTAAGTTATTTCGCTGACCGTATAGAGTGAAAGATAAGGTCCTTCCAGCAGCAGCAACGGAACTATAAGTATGCACCCCAGGATCAGTGCGATCAGGACATAGGCATTTCCTTCCTTTTTCGCCCTCTCAACATTTCCTTCTCCAAGAGTATTTCCGATGACGACTGCCGCCGCTCCTGCAACGCCCATGTTCAGTATACTAAGCATCTGCACGATCGTATTAACCATGGATGTAGCAGCGGTGACTTCCTTCCCCGTATGACCAAGGACTACCGCCACAAGAGCAAGACTTACGCCAAGAGAAGTATCGCTTATTATCAGCGGGATGCAGTAACGTCTGAAATTTCTCGCGATCTCAGTATCTGACGGTATGAAAATGTCTCTGAATCTTAAAGCTATAAGCTTATCGGCAAATATAAGATGTCCGAATATATACAGGCACTCAAAAGCACGGGCTATAAGAGTTCCTACGGCCGCTCCTACTATACCCATCTCCGGCGCTCCAAGCTTTCCGAAGATGAATATCCAGTTGAAAAAGATGTTCATGAAGAAAGAAACGGTAGATCCGATCAGAGGCACGCGGACAGAATTGACGCTTCGCAAAACATATGATGACACGGAAGAAAGCCCGGCCATGATAAACGTAAACCCGATTATCCTGATATACGGAGCACCCGCAGCTACTACCTCCGGATCCCCGGAGAATATCTTAAGAACGATATTCGGAGCAAAGACCGAAAGCGCCATGAACACAAGATATATAAGGACAGTAACGCGGATAGCCATTGCCGTAGTCTTTTTCAGGGAATCGATGTCTTTTGATCCCCAGAACTGCGAGGTCATGACTATAGCCCCGCTGCCTATACCCATCCCCAGATAAACTACCATGTTGTAGAACTGGTTGCTCTGTGATACAGCGGCTATGCTCACCTCTCCGAGGTGGCCGATCATTATATTGTCAAAGAAATTTATACCCATGGATATCAGCTGCTGCATGATTATAGGCAGCATCAGCACCAGGGTCTTCCTGATCATAGCCTTGTTTCTTATTTCAGAGAATGCACTGCTCATAAATTACTGTTTTCTTTCCGATAGCTTTTATTAATTTTTTCTCACAAGGATCTTTTTTCTGCATATTCCAAGCACAACTATAGCTATAGCTACCGGAACAAGTATCTCCACGGCAGAGAGCGTTTTGCTGCCCGAACCCAATGCCAGCCGAAGCACTGCCATAAGGGCGCCGATAATTATGTGTACTACTCCGGTAACACGGGCATATTTTTCTATGCTTTCATCTGTGAAGTCTTTAACGTAGTTCCATTCTCCCACCGGTCTCTTTGCAGCTATCTGAATTATTCCGAAAACTGCAAATAAGGCTGCAAATGCATAGGGCATATAACCATTTTCAAACATTTTTCTTCTCCTGAATATAGTTATTTTTTATCCGACAGGTAAAGTCCCCTGTACTTATTTTCAAGATATTCAATATAATATTGTGGATCAAACTCTTTACCTGTGACCAGTTTCATTATATCGGGCGCGTCATAAAAGCAGCCGTAATGCTGGAATTTTTCGCGCAGCCATTTCTGGATCTCTCCGTAGCGGCTGGTGCGCAGCATCTCATCCACGTTTATCTCCTGACGCATCTGATCAACGAACTGCGCGGCAAAGGCGGACCCGAGAGCATAGGTCGGGAAATATCCGAACGAGCCGTCAGCCCAGTGAACATCCTGAAGGATACCGTCTTTTGCATCTTTTACGTCAACGCCGAGGTATTCCTTATACTTCGCGTTCCACGCTTCATCCAGATGCTCTGTGGATATCGTCCCGTCGAAGATGCCCTTTTCCATTTCATATCTGATCAGTATATGCACCGGATATGTCAGCTCATCAGCCTCGGTGCGTATAAGGGATGGTTTCGCAACATTTACCGCACGGATGAATTCATCGATCGACACGTTTCCGAGCTGTTCCTTAAACTGCTCCTGCAGGATTGGATAATTTGCTTCCCAGAAAGCCTTTGTGCGGCCCAGATAGTTTTCACACAGTCTCGATTCCGACTCATGCATGCCCGAAGAAACACCGTTTGAAAGGATCATGCCATCATATTTGGGATCGATATTATGCTCGTACCAGGCATGGCCGCATTCGTGAATTGTCGAAAAGATAGCTGAAACAACGTTGTTCTCCAGATACTTTGTCGTAGTACGGCAGTCGTTTTCGCAGACCCAGTCCGTGAACGGATGTTCCGTTTCATTCTGATATCCCCAGTCCGGCGTATATTCCAGATACTTAAGCAGATGCTCCATAAAAGCTTTCTGCCCGTCGATATCAAATTTTTCGTAAAGAAAGCCGTCTTCTATCTGCTTTGCTTCGGTGACCTGCTTAATAAGCGGAAGTATGCGTTCTTTTAATGCATCAAAGAATCTGTCATACTTTTCGCGGTCCATACCAGGCTCATAATCATCCAGCATCTGATCATAGATCGGTATATCAGATTCTCTGAATCCATATATCTTTTTCGAGCCTTCTATTATCCTTTTGAGATATGGCTCGAAAATGCTGTAATCATTTTTCTGTTTTGCTTCCAGCCAATGATTGTACGATTCATTCTGAAGTGCATGCCAGGCAATAAATTCATCCTTGGGGATGCAGGCATCCTTCATCATGTTCTTATAGTATAGTTCACATGCACGGCGTGTATCTGCATCGACATTTTCATCGTCCTTAAGCGCTTTCAGCACCGGGATCATATCTTTTTTGGTAGCGATCGCGAAATATTCGCCCGCAAGATATGCTTCTCTTTCGTCTCTGTACTCATTTCCGCCTTTCGGGGCAATGGTCAGCTTATCGAAATTTATAAGAGACAGCGCCATCTGATACGCGCTCTGCCTGAATATCCAGTCCTTATATTTTTGTATCATCTGTTCGGTCGTCATATTAATAAACTCCTGTATTTTGTGATAGACAGGTGAATTATAACATAACTGCGAAAATCTTACACTAAAAAGAAAATGACTGCCGTAAGTCCCTGTCGTGCCGGCAGAACTTTACTGCAGTCCTTTTATCTTTTCCGGTTTTTTAATATCTTACTGTCATGAGCAGACTTATCGTTTTATCCACACAGCAGGACGTACGCCGCTGTATGTATCATTATTAACTACCGCTCCGTTGGGATAGACATAGCCGTCCGAATCCACGAATGCCGCTGAATACTGGAATACTCCGGGAGTGCGCAGCCACCAGGTGACCCTTCCCTCATAACCTTCTTTCTGAGAAAGCACTGTCCCCATCTCCCTTGCATATTCGGTAGGTTCTGCCGATCCGTTTACAAACTTCTGCTCATCGGTGTAGAAATATGCATTGGCTTCATCCGAACTGAAGATAAACACCTTATCCTCAGTAGTGTTTCCCCCGACCGTATCATAGATCGGATTTCCGGGATTTTCGTTGACAGTAAGAAGTATCCGTTCCTTTTCTTCCTCAGAAAAGACCATGTTCATGAATTCGTCATTCAGCCATGCGCGAAGAGAGCTTGTTTCCCAGGTCACGTCCACATAATCTTCGTTATAACGCATGGGTACAAGGACATATCTGCTTAAAAGCAGCATACTGTCTTCATTTATATCCATTACGATCCATTCCAGTTCCTCCGGACCGTTTTCCTTATCAGCGTCCTGTTCAAAACTTCCGAATACGTATATGTCTCCGGCCTCTATGTCAGTTGCTTTTCCGCACGATGAAAAAAGCAGGGCAGCCGAAACAACTGCCGCTGCTGCTGAAAACTTTATAAGCCTGTCCACATGAATGATCGCCCAAACCTGTCTCAGCATTCCATCAGCACTCCGGCATCCATCCTGTACATTCTGTCGGCATATTTGTCGGCATTTCTCTCATGAGTAACGACAAGCACCGCCTTTCCATCGGCTGCAATGCTCTTTAATATATCAAATACGATATCTGTATTCGCATCATCGAGGTCGCTCGTGGGCTCATCGGCAAAAATGACCTTCGGATCACGTATAAGGGCTCGCGCAATAGCCATACGCCTTATCTCCCCTCCGGAAAGTTCCTTTGGAAGCACATCGGCAAGATCCAGTATCCCCATTCTGTCAAGAAGCTTCTCGGCCTTTTCACGAAGTCCCTCATCCAGTCCGTAGATCGTTCCCGGAAGCATTACGTTTTCCATGACAGTCAGTGTCGCGATAGCGGTCTGACCCTGCGGAACGATTCCGAAATTGTCGTTTCTGAACCTGGAGAGCTCCTTATCAGTCTGAGCGTATATGTCCGCTCCATCCAGATAAATATTGCCGCTGCTGGGGCGCAGCAGACCGGAAAGCATGCTTAAGAATGTGGTCTTTCCGCTTCCCGACCTCCCCTCAAGAACAGTCAGCAGTCCTCCTGGAAGTTCAAAGTCTGTTTCATGTACAGCAAAAAATATGTTTGAGCTGCCGGAGACACGGTTGAATTGTCTGGTTACTTTTTCCGCTTTTAATATCATTCAATATTCCTCCCTTAACAGCAGGCTCGGTTCAGCTTTACCTGTACGTATCACGCCGGCAAGTGATGCCAGCGATCCTGCGATGATAACGGCAGCTATGGTAACTGCAAAGAGCATTACCGCAAATGAAGCCTGCGGCATAAGCATGGGAAGCTCAAGGCTCGTCCTTATAGCATTTCCGAAAAGTGATGTGATAAGAAGCGCTGCCAGAGAACCTGCAACGCCTCCGGTAAGACATAATAAAAAGATCTCGGTCCATACGCTTTTCACAATGCTTTTACCGGAAGCTCCCATAACACGCAGAACGGCAAATTCTTTTTTTCTTTCATTAAGGATCATTGTAAAAGCAATGGCCATAAGCACAATGGCAACAATAAAAGCCGCCGTCATTACTACCTTAAGGACACCTGAGAAGCCAGAAAGACCCGAGGCAATATCCGATACCATATTTCTTGTACGGATCGCAGTGACTTCATCAACTTCCTGATTGATTTTCCCGACCACCGTGTCTATATCATAACCCTCTTCCACATTAACAAGTATGCAGGAAAGCACATGGGCCGGATCGATATCCTTGAAATTGTTCAGCTGTTTTCCGAGTGAACTCGCTGTTAACGCTTCTATTGTCTCCCAGCTTGCAAAGACGCAGCGGTCATAATTTGTGCCTGTTTTTGCCAGTTTAGCCACAACAGTGCATTCATCCGAGTAAAAGCTCAGCTTTTCACCTTCATCAGAAATAATATCGTTTCCGACAACGATCTCCATCGGTCCAAGAGTACCGTCGTATGTGCTTCGTATCCAGGCCTGTATGGCAAAATCGGTTTCCGGATCGAATCCAATAAGCTGGACCTTGGCCGAACAGCAGCTGGCCGCCAAAGATGCCAGAAACAGCTGTGATGAAGTCTGTCCGACTCCCTCGATCGCGGCTACCTCGTCAAGTTTCGTATCGGACATATAGAAATACCCGGTATTTCCCTGCAATACGATATCCTCAAGCCCGGCATCCTCGGCAGCTTCCTCCGGCACGACCATTATCTGGGCGCCGAGACGGTTTCCCAGTGAATCCAGTCCGTTTTCAAGACTTTTCGTAAGCATCATTCCGCCGAAAATAATAAAGGCAAGGACTGTGACCAGAATGATGAGCGCAGCCGACCTCTTAGGTCTTCTTATTATGTTCATTACAGGAAGCTTGTCATATATACGCATACAAATTCAGCCCCTTCATAAGTTTTACTTCTTCTTTTCATTTGTCCTGCTCTTCTTTAAAGCAAAAATCAGAGAACAAACCGTCAGCACTATGATCACTATGGACATCAGTATGACAAACGGCTTCATGACCATATGACATCTCATATCAGCCATCATGCACATGGATACTATCCTTCCGGGAACTGCCAGCGTAACTACGGCAAGTACGATATTTGCAAGTCCCAGTAAAATCCTGATCCCTTTCTTCTTTAAAAACAGCATTATCACCGAAACTGCCGTTATGGCAATTCCAAGCCCGAAAACGAGCTGCTGCGCGCCATGGCAGTGCATCCATGTCCCGTCATCTTTTAATTCACATGCTGTAAACGCTGTCATTACACCGGCTGCAAGCGCGGCTGCGGCAATTATCTGAATAATATTTAATATCCTTGATTTCATACTTGCTCCTGTTATATGTATTTGTTAGTTCCGGCTAACCCTTCTATAGTTTTATGGGCAGCCGCGCTGCTTCGTTTTTCAACGGATTCTGTCAACAGGAAAGGCGCACCACGGCTGCCCCTCTTTTGGTCTTTTTTAATTACTGAACGCTTACCATCTCGATCTCAAAGGTGAGCTCCTGTCCTGCAAGCTCATGGTTTGCATCGAAGGTGACCGTCTCTTCTGTGATCTTTGATACCTTTACAGGGAAAACACGTCCAAGATTATCCTGCATATTGACTGTCTGACCTAAGCTGAGGTTCTCGCTTCCGGGCATCTCTGTTTTCCTGAATTCTCTGATAAGTCTGGGATCGGGCATTCCGTATGCCTCCTCCGGAGCGATATGAACAGTCTTTTTCTCGCCTACTTTCATATCCAGTACGGCGAGATCAAAGCCCTTGATCATCCTGCCTGTTCCGGCTACGAAAATAAGCGGCTCTTTTCTGTCGTAGGATGAATCGAACTGACTTCCGTCGTTAAGTGTGCCTTTGTAATGGACCGCGACCGTCTTTCCGGCATTCGGTCCTTCATAGATAACCTGCATTGCTCCGCCGCAGCCGCCGCATGATCCGCAGCTTCCGCCGCAGCCGCCTGCTGCTTCTTCATGGTCATGATGGTCGCAGTTCACTCCCTGCGATTCAATCGCTCCGGCAAGATAAGCTTCTACAGCTTCATCTGCATTTCCTTTTGCGCCGGAAACGACTTCTATTCCGGCATCTGCAAGAGCGTTCTTTGCGCCCTCTCCCATACCGCCGCAGATAAGGACATCGATCTGATTATCAGCGAGCAGACCTGCGAGAGCCTCGTGGCCGGTACCGTTCGAATTGAAAATGCTTGTTGACATTATTTTATCATCTTCAACATCGTAGACCTTGAAATTCTCCGTATGTCCAAAATGCTGAAAAACATTGCCGTTTTCATATGTAACTGCTATCTTCATTAGTTTCTCCTTGAAATATATGTTTAAAATTATTCATCTTAAATGACGCCGGCGACTATTGTATCATTAAAGATAAATAATTTCAACACAGTATCCTCACAGTACTGCCGCCGGTCTTTTCTTTTGTGACTATGATCTGTTTGTCTATTTTTTCCTTTAGCTCGGCTACATGAGAAATTATTCCGACCAGCCGGTTGCCTTCGGCCAGTCCCGCCAGAGCCCTTATTGCCTGTCCCAATGACTCTTCGTCAAGTGAACCGAAACCTTCGTCCACGAACATCGTATCAAGCTGTATTCCACCGGCTGAGGACTGTATCTCATCGGAAAGCCCCAGCGCCAGGGAAAGCGACGCCTTGAATGATTCTCCTCCTGAAAGCGTTTTTACGCTTCGTATACTTCCGTTATAATGATCAATGACATCCAGTTCAAGCCCGCTCTGACTCGTTTTTGAACCAGCCTCTGCGCGGCGTTTCAATTCATACTGTCCTCCGGACATGATCATCAGCCTCGTATTGGCCCTCTCTATTATCCTCTCAAAATACGCCATCTGTACGTAGGTCTCAAGCATGACCTTTTCTTTGCCATTGATATTTCCGTTAGCCGTATCCGCAAGCGCTTTTACCTTCTCGTATTTC
>CADBMM010000008.1 GCA_902795795.1 uncultured Lachnospiraceae bacterium
AAGCTGGCAAAATCCTGTTCGCCTATCAGCTGGAAAGCCGAGTGTGACATCTTGCGCACGTCCAGATGTCCGTAATAGAAATAGCTGTCTATCCTGCGTAATGGGTCGGGAAATGTCCTCTGCAGTATTTTATATTCATATGTTTTTATGGTCTTTGTGAACCGAGGATGGAAATCCGGCGGCACTTCTCTTGAACCCTGGATCCTTATATCCTCAGGCAGAGATACATTAAGGCCGAAAGCATATTTTTCAGCAGGGATCTGAGTCTCGGTATCAAATACGACCACATTCCCTCTTGCATGTACTCCCGCATCCGTCCTGCTGGCGCCCATGGTCTTTATATCTTCCCCGAGCCACTTGCTTAAAGCGTTATCCAGCACTTCCTGTATGGAGAGAGCATTCTGCTGGATCTGAAATCCGCTGTATGCTGTTCCGTCGTACGCGACGGTCATCATTATTCTTCTCATATTTTTCACCAACCGAATAACACGCGCACAACAATGACCAATGCCAATCCTGCGGCTATTATTATAAACGCAAACATATCCTCTTTTTTATACTTAAGGGGTTTCATATGGGTACGGCCTTTTCCGCCATGATAGCATCTTGCTTCCATGGCCATTGCCAGGTCATTTGCCCTCCTGAAAGCTGAAACAAAAAGCGGCACCAGAACTGGCAGCATTGCCTTTATTTTCTTTATAAGACCTTTTCCTTCAAGATCCCCTCCCCTTGCCGTCTGGGCTTTCATGATCTTGTCCGTCTCATCCAGAAGGATCGGTATGAAACGAAGCGCGATAGACATCATCATGGCGATCTCAGCTACCGGGACACGAAAAACATTCAGTGGTTTTAAAAGGTTTTCCAGACCGTATGTTATCTGATTCGGGGTCGTTGTAAGAGTGAAAAGCGAAGCACCCAGGATGAGGAAGAACAGTCTGACCGCCATTGAGACCGCCATTGATAAGCCTTCCCTCGTTATATGGAAGATACCTGCCTGCCAAAGGATCTCTCCGGGCGTAAGGAACATATTTATTGCCATGGTTATAATGAGAATGATGACTACTATCTTCATTCCCTTTATCATGAATTTAAACGGTACTTTAGAAATGATAATAAGCCCCGCCAGATAAGCGGCGCAAATAATATAACCGTAATTATTAACGATGAAAAGCGCTGCGATAAACGCTATCGTTCCGATAAATTTTACTCTCGGGTCCAATCTGTGCAGCACGGAAGGTGCCGGATAGTACTGGCCTATGGTAATATCACGAATCATCGGTTCTCCTTAAGAGCTTTCAGAATTGAAGCCTTCGCCGCCTCCACAGTCACGGCATCTTCGTCTACATTAAAGCCTCTGCTTTTCAGTTCATGACAAAGATAAGTGATCTGCGGTGCCGAAAGGCCGATCTTTTCAAGTTCGGTGTATTTCCGGAATACCTCTTTTGGCGTTCCGTCATATGCTTTTCTGCCATGATCCATAACAATGAGTCTGTCCGTATATCTGGCTACATCTTCCATGCTGTGCGATACCAGAACGACTCCCATGCCGTTATTATCCTGTAAGGCATTTATCATGTCCAGGATCTCTGTGCGGCCCTTCGGGTCAAGCCCCGCCGTCGGCTCGTCAAGGATCATAAATTTTGGCTCCATGGCCAGTATGCCTGCAATCGCCGCCCGTCTTTTCTGCCCTCCGGAAAGCTCAAACGGCGATCTTTCATATGTATCTTCGGAAAGGCCAACACTTTTAAGTGCAGCCAGGGCTTTCTCGTTTGCCTCCTCCTGGGAAAGTCCCTTGTTAAGAGGACCGAAGCACACATCCTTAATGACAGTGCTTTCAAAAAGCTGATGCTCAGGATACTGGAACACGAGTCCTACATTGAACTTCAGCTGCCTTCTGTCATAACCTTCCTCCCAGATATTCTCACCATTATACATGACCTTTCCGGATGTCGGCTTTTCCAGCCCGTTAAAGAGCTGTATCAGCGTGGATTTACCGCTTCCTGTGTGTCCGATGATCCCGGCAAACTGACCGTCTGGGATAGTAAGTGAGACATCATCCAGAGCTTTAATCTCG
>CADBMM010000009.1 GCA_902795795.1 uncultured Lachnospiraceae bacterium
GATGTATAATTATATTGCAAGTCGGTAATCTATAAGATTCCAAAACAACGATTTTAGAGCGAGGGTTATTCTTCGCTCTATTTCTTTTGCGTAGGAGATAGTCAGTGTTGAGTTGATGGTTATACTGGGTAAAACCGTATCGTTAATGACGAAAAGTTTGGCAAGTTGACGACATGCTTACAGAGCAATGCGATGACGGCTCATGAAATCAGCAACATCAATAAGTGATTCTGAGCCAGTTGATACACAAAGGGCCGTTGCCATGTCTTATCATATAAAAACTGTAATACCCTGTTTCAGGAACCACGAGATCTGCAGATGAAATGTCAACAGCGTCCATATAGGATATGATGTTTTCACTGTATATCTCCTCATCTGTCTCAGGCAATTGACCGTTCTTTATGAATCCCAAAAAGACTTCATCTGTGGTGCCGAAGAAACTTTTATCAAATGAAACGGTGATATGGATCTGATCGCCTTTATGAAAATACCATGGTTGGAAATCATCATTATAGTACAGAGCAACATAGTTGTCTTCATAAATGACGTGGGGTTTCACCAGCCCGTCTTCAGCGCTGTATTTTCTCGGGTAATTATGCCAGAGGTCCGGATAATCCTGGACGTTTTGCAGTACCATTTGTTCCTGTTCCAGTTTATACATGTTTAGACTGCCATCATCATTGAGGTACCGAGGGTCTTTCATCATTTCCTCTGTAATCCTAACTCCATAGTTCACGGTAGCGTTGCGTTCTTTTATTTTTGCATCAAGATCATACCATTCATAAATCGCAGAGTCATAGTATCCCTGGAAGCCCGGAATCTCAAACAAAGACGCAGGCCCATGGATGCTGTGGCTTACGAACCCGGTAAGTATCACAAGAATCACGCAGGTAAAGGCGCCGAGAAGTTTGATGCTTTTCGTATTCTCATAGATCGCTTTCAGTCGGGTAATTACGACTTCCTGATCGAGACCGAATCCAATTGCTGCCGAATATGAACTGTCATACGAAGCGATCGCCAGCTTGCCCAGAGTTTTGGCATAAGTATCAGCGTAACTTTTCCCATAGTATTTCAGAACACTTTCGTCACAGCATAATTCAATATCATTTCCCGCCAAATCAGGAAGTTTGCGCATTACCGGATTATACCAATGAATGACCAGAACAATCTGGAAAAGCAGTTTCTTCCAAAGATCATGCCGTTTATAATGCATGTACTCATGTGAAAGAACAACTCTGAATTCTTCAGAATCAACGTCATCTGTTTCCATAATGATTTTTGGGTTTAAGAGGCCTAAGGTGATAGATGAAGGAAGATAGGTGTTCACAAAAATCGGAACGCTTTTGCCTTTCAAAAATGGGACATCGATTTGTTTATCAAAAGGCCGTGCATGTTCAAAGACCACTTTGTGGAATCTGTGATAATGAAAAATGATGAACGCCACCTGAAACAACATTCCGCTTATCCAAATGATACCTATCCAGTGAGGGATGGCATTTATTACGGAATAAAGAGATGTGGGTTCGGATGCATTGACAATATCAGAGAAGGAAACCTCTCCCCTGACAGGTAGATTGTAGTGGATCCTTTCCAGTACAGGTGTCACAGCTTTTGTGGTTGAAAAAAGATCTGTTTTACGCAACAGAACAGAAAAAAGGCCGACAGGAAACACAGCGGCCAGTCCAATGATGATCCATACGCTCAGTCGCCAGGTCTTTCTGAAATGCTTTCCCACAAACTTCGATACAGATAAAACAACCGCAATCAGAAGGGTTGACAGTACGGAAATTTTCAGATACTCGATAAATACTTCAAAAATCATTTTGCTGGTCCTTTACTTATTTAACTTATCAATAAAATCTTTAATTTCTTGGATGTAATCGTCTGTATACCCTTCGGAAGGTCTAAATGCAGCAAGGACATTTTGGATACTCCCATATACTTTCCGGGTTTTATTCTCAACCTCAAAGCGAATATAGTCTTCTCTCGAAACCAATGCTTGATAAACATAATCCCGGCGATCATGTTCCAACTTGAGAAACCCGTCAACAACCAGTTTATTTAAAAAATTGTTCAATGTAGGAGCCTTCCATTCTTTGTCTGCCATTAAAGCCTGGATTTCTGGCCGTTTCATGGGGCGACCTTCATCCCAGATCACAGACATGATTTCCGCCAAAGTCGGAGTTAAAATTTTCAATGATATCACCCTTCCTTACCTATGTACTTTAATTTAATACTGAGAACAAAAATATGTCAATAAGAATTTTCTCTTATACAAAACATATGCATTGTACATTGTTTTCTTGACGGCGCCGGTCTATGGGTATATAATACGAAATAAGCTAAATGGCTTATATATATATTACTATATTACTGGAAAATTTGCGTAAAATGACAAGGAGGATTGAGACAATGAGAAAATGGTTATTAAGGGCTGTAGTGATTGGATTGCTGATATCGCTGCCGGTGGTCAGCCTAGCTGTAGATAACAGCGGATTGAAAGATCTGAAGGGGCATTGGTCCGAAGCTCAGGTGACGAAGGCCGTAAAGACCGGATGGATCAACGGATACCCGGACAAGTCTTTCCGGCCGGAGAAAACCATTACACGGGCGGAGTTTACGAAAATGGCTCTTGCAGCGGATCGGCTAATCCCGGGAAGCGACAATGCATTATTGTATGAAACCGGCAAGCAACAATACAAAGGCGATTCAGAAATCGCTGTCAATTCAGAGGATCAGCGGACATTGACGGAATATGAACAAAAGCCGCTGACAGACATGAGTTCTCATTGGCTGACGAAGCAGGGCTGGACGAATATTGCTCTGAATTACGGGATGCTGGTCAGCGAGGATTATGCACATTCCGGATATCGATTTGATCCGGATAAACCCATTACGCGGTACGAAATGGCTATCATTATGGATCGGATGCTGGGATTGGTGAATCCGGCGATGTATGATCATTCCGGTGAGGATACCGGGTTTACCGATGACGGAAATATGATGGACTGGCAGAAAGGCTATGTGATCGAGGCACGCAAGGCCGGTGTACTGCAGGGCTACCCAGATGGATCTTTCCACGGGGAGAGAACAGCGACCCGGGCCGAAGCCGTGACGATGGTCCAGAATGCCCTGGATTATATGGAAAAGGGAATCGATAAAGATATCACTGTTAAGGTGATCCATCATAATTATTCGGGCGACTGGGAACAGAATGTGCCGGAAGCAATGGTACAGAATATTGACGGAGTCCTTTATATTCCGGCAGACCGATGCCATGCTGTAGATTATTCCTATACGGACCGGGGCGTTGATTACGCAAGCGGGTCTTATGTAACATGGGCGCCGGTCACTCAAGGTCTGATCTTAAATCGTGAAATGAAAAGTTACCTGATCTTTGCGGGTTCAAAAGATGTATACTCCAGGCATATGTATAGCCAGGATTCGCCTTTTACTTTGGATGCTTATTCTTATGAACCTATTCAGATGAATACGGTCATTCCGCCCCGTATGCTATATGGCCATTTGATGATCGGATTGAAACCGGTGGAAAAAACGGACAGCAATAAAGAAAACTGTTTCCCGGGAAATAACACCATCTTTTGGGATGCCGGAGCGAAGAGTGCATCCATGCGCTTTATACCGCAGGAAAGTCCCAGAAGCTGAGCTCAAGGAAACAGGAATATTCATAACTAAAGAAGAAAGAACCGAGCCTTCACTAATATACTGTGAAGGCTCGTTTTATGTATACTGATTGATCAAAA
>CADBMM010000010.1 GCA_902795795.1 uncultured Lachnospiraceae bacterium
CACAACATCATAAAGGCCCTTTGCCAGATCTTTGAACCAGAAGTCGCCGTAATCATCAGTAATGGTCTCCCATGTCTTGCCGCCGTTAGTTGCCCGGACCTTAGCTCCGATAACAACTTCCTTCTCCACAGGATCGTAGAGCGTTCCGGCAATGAACTGGCCAGGGATATTTCTGTAATATACCCTCGGGAAACAAGCTGTTTCGGGGCTGCGCACTTCCGCTCCGATGATAACATCCTGCAGATCTTCTTCCTCGCCGAACATCATCGCATCAGTCGGGCAGGCCTCCACACATCTCGGCATCTTGTACCCATTATCAAGCAGATGCGCACACCCGGTACATTTCTGGCAGATATTCAGCTCCTCATTATAATAAATAGCGTCGTATGGACATGCCTCTTTGCATTTGCCGCATCCCGTGCATTTTTCGGGATCTATGATAACGAATCCGTCTTCCCTCTTGCTGATCGCTCCGCATCCTGTAAGATTCAAGCAGGCAGGATTGTCGCAATGGTTGCACATTTCCGCAATATAATGGATCTTCAGTTTAGGGATCGTACCGCATACATGCTCCGTAAGCTTTATCCAGAACTGTCCGATATCCGGCTGCGGCTTCGCATATGGTGTCCAGTCGTTGCCTGCATGCTCATCCTTGCAGGCAAGCTGACAATTATAACAGCCGGAGCATTTTGCAACGTCTATTACAAACACTTTTGCCATATAATATATCCTCTACTTCCTTATAGTTTATTATCGTTATGCGAAAAGTATCGTACAGGTCAATTACTTATCGATCATCCAGCCATCCAGGCAGACGCCGCAGGCATAGTCGACCTTACGCGCGAAGACATCGGGATACTGCTTCTTCCAGCCTTCCATCTCCTCGTCGGAAACCTTTGCGCAGTCCACCAGGAATCCCGAGACTACCATACCTGTTGAATTCTTCGAGATAATTGCGTGAGGCGTGATAAGGTTTATGGCGCCGCCGCGGTCAAGCTTTTCGGGATCGATAGGATCATAGCGTGAGCCATGGTCGACATATATAACACCCGGCATAACCCGCTCGGTAGGATATGCGGCGCAGAGGACGATGCCGCGCTCATTGAATACCTTTACTATATCGCCGTACTCAATACCACGCTCTTTTGCAGTTGAAGTGTGCATCCAGCAGGCCTCATACTGGTAACCATCCTTGGCACGGATCTTCATCTTGTCGATCTCACGGTTCCACGTGATATCATCACAGTTTGCGTGGAAGCGCCAGCGTCCATGGTTCGACATGCACAGCAGCGGATACTTCTTCGCCCGGTCTCCTCCGAGACGTTCGTCGTGAAGTTCGCTGCGCTCGACCCATTTCGGATAAGGAGGACGTTCTTCATCATTCGGGAAGTATTTCTGAAGATCGGTGGATGTAAACTCAAGCAGCCCGGTCGGAGTTGTAAGCGGCTGGCTCTTGGGATCGTTCGCGAATCTGCTCAGACCGACTGGCAGTTTTTGAATATCAGGCATCGCAGGAACAACGAAAATATCTTTCTTGTGGAAGTCGTCATTCTTATCGAGATGTGCAACATTTGACGTGCGCCAGAACAGTTCTATAACACGCTGTACACTCGTCTTATTGCCTGTGTAAGCATTATAAATATCCTCGCCGCCGAGAATTTCGTCCAGCTTCTTGGCGACCTCGGCAACGCAGTCAAAGTCATCCAGTGATTCGCCTACCGGCGGGCACGCCGGATACTCATGGAATATCGAAGTGAACACACCACCGTTGGGATCTTCACCGATATCTTCCATTTCAAACTTAGTCTGTACTGGAAGGATTATATCGGCAAAGTAACAATCGTTTTCAAGCCAAGGCTGCTGAGCGACAATAAATTCGATCTCCGGTGAACGCACCGCCTTTGCGAAGTTGAAACCGTCATTCCAGCATGTGACCATACATGGAGAATCGGTCCAAATAGCATGGATCGTTGAGCAGCCGGGCTGCGGAAATACGTGCTTTGTCCACTGCTGCTCTGCAGGACCGCAGAATGATGTCAGTCCATACCACTCAACATGACCTTTCAATATTGCATCATGTACAAGGCACTTGGGAATCGATTGCTGCGGAGCAGTAGGAATAGGTTCAAGAAGCTTTCCAGCTTCTTCCAGATCTGCAAGAGCTTCTTTATCTCCTGCCTTCTCCGCCTCTTCTATGGCATGCTTATGCGATAATGCATGCATCATGTTAGGCATTGAGAACGGAGCGTTATAAGGACGTACAAATTCAGCGCGATGCGGAAGATCAGGCTTGCTTTCGCCCTGATAAGGCATCGGGAAAATATCTGTAAACAGGTTCCATTCAGTCCATTTTGCCTGATGAACTCCGGGCCTGCCAAGTCCTTGCATGCCAAGCATGATAGGTTCCAGACGGCCAGGTTCTGTCGAGAACGGTCCGCGGATGCCGGGGCCTCCGTTGCCGTGTGTAACGGATACCGCCTTTTTCGCCCAGTCGCGGGCAAGTGCCTTTATTGTCCATTCGGGAACTCCGCATTTTTCAGATGCCCATGCAGGAGTCTTTGCCTCTCCATCGACCTTTCCAAGAACATAATCGAAGAATTCCTGATATCCGACCGCATGTGTCTCAACATATTCTTTCTCATAAGTACCTTCGCTCAGCCATGTATAAATGATCGCAAGCTGAAGCGCGGCGTCTGTATTCGGAAGGATCGGTATCCACTTGTCGGCAAGGTAAACGCCGGAATAGTTAAGAGCAGGATCCACAAACACATATCTTGTTCCGAGAGAATGTATCCACTGAGAAAGCCTGGATGGCATATATCCGTCAAAGCCCATTGCTGTGGTCTCCGGGTCGGCTCCCCAGAAAAGCAGCATGTCGCTGTTCTGTGCTATATCGGGCCACAGATTTCCGGTAGGTCCCATTTCGCCGACGCCTTCACAACCCCAGACATTCTTTGCGCCCCAGCTCCAGCCTTCCCAGGAGTCCTGATTACGCATCTGAACAGTATAACCGCCAAGGAGCGAGAGCAGTCTGTTCATGCAGCCGTGCGACGGTGCGACATGTTTTCCCTCTCCGTGCATATCAGCCTCTGCCAGGACGCAGGACATACCATACTTTTCACGAAGACGGAGAAGTTCTTTTGCAATGATCGTTGCTGCTTCGTCCCATGATATGCGGACATATTTTGACTGTCCGCGGTTTCCTGTATTGCGCTCTCCGTTTGGATCCCAGTCGACCCTTTTAAGCGGATAGCGGACACGGTTATTTGAATAGACACGTTTCTTATATGCAGTATAGAAATTCGCCGTCGGCGTACGCTTCGGCGGAACGAAGGTGCGTCCCTTTGCCTCTATCTTCCACGGATTGAGGCTTTCCCAATCATTTCTCTCCTCGTAGTCGTAAGGACGAATACGAGTTATTTTCCCGTTTTCATCCGACTCAACGATCGTAGGAGGACCGCTCTGAGGTCCCATAAGGCTCTGTCCCTTGATGACCCTGCGGTTCGCTTTAACTTTTTCATAATCAGGCATGTGTTTCCTCCTTCCTTTCCTGTTGCATATGTTCTTACCCCGGATCTGCCGGGCTTATTGATCTGTCATACAAAGATCAGTGTATTATTGCATTTAGTCCATATCCTTCAAACATGCTGCGATATTCTTCCATCTGTTCATCTGACGGCGGTTTCAGATCAGCCGGCATAGGATCATACATCTGTATCCTGTCATATTTCGAGGCTCCGTAATGATGGTACGGAAGCAGCTGGACACACTCTATCGAATCTCTGATCTTTACACAGAATTCAGCTGTTTTTCTAAGATTTTCCTCGGAATCGTTAAAGCCCGGAATAACAGGGATCCTGATCTGGAACCTGCCGCCATGCTCAGCCGCAAAGAGCGCATTGGCATGGATCACATCATTCGGAACGCCTACGACTTCATTATGCCTGTCATTGTCCATGTGCTTTAGATCAAGAAGGAACAGATCCACATATGGCAGGACCTTTTCCACGCTGCCGCGCGATGCAAAAAACGTGGTATCCAGAGCCGTATGTATATTATCCTCTTTGACAGCTTTAAGAAGCGCTTCCGTAAAATCAGCCTGACTAAGCGGCTCTCCGCCGGATACTGTAACTCCGCCGCCGGCTGAAATAAAGTAATCGTAGGATTTTCGAAGCTTGGCTATCACCTCGTCCACCGTATAGTCCTTGCCTACTGCAACAAGCGCCTCCGGGAAACATACCTCCGTGCATTTGAGACACTGCAGGCAATCGGCTCTCGACCACTTTGCCAGAGTTATATCTTTCTTATATAACGTGGAATAAGTGCTTTCACCTACGGATGCAGCTCCTGAAGGACAGACCTTCAGGCATTCTCCGCAGAGCTCCGTCCCGATGCATTTTAACGGTACGTAACTCATCTGCGTATAAAAAGACTGAGATTCGGGGCTGTGGCACCAGGGGCAGTGCAATGGGCAGCCCTTCAGAAAGACCGTCGTCCTTATGCCGGGACCGTCATGCACCGAAAACTCCTGGATGTCATATATTTTTCCCTTTAATTCTTTTTCCATATGTCAGATAGTCTTCTCGTTTCTGGATATAATATCATTCTGCAGATCGAGTCCGAGTTCCACAAAGTATGCGGAATATCCGGCGATACGTACGACAAGATCGCGGTATTTATCGGGCTCCTTCTGAGCAGCTCTCAAAGTGTCTGTATCTACAACGTTATACTGTACTTCCATGCCGCCCTGCGAGAAGTAATGCTTTGTCGCTTCACGCAGCTTATCCACTCCTCCCTGATTGCTAAGGACGCTCGGATGGATACGGATGTTCAGCGCTATGCCGCCCAGGAAATTACAGTGGTTAAAGCAAAGTTCACTGTTAAATATCTCCAGAGGTCCGTTCTTATCCCTGCTCTGAGCCGGAGATGCGGCGTCGGCGATAGGATCCGGGAACATTCTGCCGTCCGGAGTTCCCCAGGTCAGCTTGCCCTGAGCCACATGGTCGGATGCGCCGTACATGCCGGATTTGTATACCTTTGACCGTTTGCTGTAGCACTGGCTGCAGGCCTCGTAATACATGTCCGCGCACCATTTCATTTCCTCGTCTGCATACGGATCGCTGTTTCCGAAATGCGGCACCTTAGCAAGGATCTTCTGCCTGAGCAGTTCATATCCTTCCCAGTTTGCCATCATTGCATCATACAGTTCTCTCAATGTGCAGTAATTGTTGTCAAAGCACATGTATTTTATAGTTGTGAGAGAGTCAGCAAGCGTAGCAAGACCGGTCGCGGTTCCGCCATAGGAATTATATTTCGCACCGCCGTTCACTACATCCTTTCCCTGCTCCATGCATCCTTCAATGGAAATGGAAAGGATACTCTCCGGGGCAAAGAACGGGGAAAGATATTCGGCGTAGTTGTTTGCCGAAATGAACAGCTTCATTATGTAATTTCCCATTTTCTTTACGGCGGCCCTGACTTCATCCATGGATTTCATCTCATACAGATATCCGGTATGAAGACTCGACTGCTCGTTATTAAACGGGTTTTTACCGTCATTCAAGGCCATATCAAGGATACTGCCCCACCAGATCGAAGCGTGTGGCGGATGCATCCCGTTCGGTGCAGGATAATCGTTGCCGCTGCCGACTATCTCCTGGCAGCCTATGCATCCGTAATCCCTGGCATCCTTAAGTTCATACCCAACCTGTTCCATCATCGTCGGAATTACGACTTCGTCGTTATAGTAAAGCGGAAGTCCTCCTACGAGCTTCGATGTCGCGATCGCGCAGTTCCACAGCTCATCCGGAGTGTTTTTATTTGTACGGAATACTATGGTCGGATCGTGGAGCTTTAAGCGTCCTACAGTTTCAAATACCATGAACGTGACGGGATTGGTCGCATCTTCACCGGTCTCCGGATCGACGCCGCCGATAGTGGTATTCTGATAAGTATTTCCGATACCGGTAGTATCCACAAGTTTTGCAGGTCCTGCGCCGTAATAACAGTTAAGCTTCAGGAAGAAAGCATCTACTATCTCCTGGGCTTCATCCATCGTAATGGTACCTTCCTTCAGATCCTTTTCCAGGTACGGCCAGACATACTGGTCAAACCTTCCGATGGCGGGACTTGGAACGATATCGCAGATCTGTATAAGCACCTGGTAGCACATGATGCCCTGCACGGCTTCACGGAAATTGCGGGCCGGATTC
>CADBMM010000011.1 GCA_902795795.1 uncultured Lachnospiraceae bacterium
CGGAATCCACGTGTCCTGGAATATTTGCCGAGGACGACATAGATCAACGATCGGAGACTATACCAAATGAATTGAGGCTTGCAATGAAAACAATTAACGACCAAAAGTTTGATGAAGAAAGAGCGCTGTACGGAAGCGATGGCATAGTAGTAAACAACTGCCGCTTTGACGGACCTGCGGATGGAGAGAGCGCGCTTAAAGAAAGTAAAAACATAGAGGTAAAAAACAGTTTTTTCAATTTGAGATATCCGTTCTGGCATGACGATAACCTGAAGATCAGCGGAAGCGAAATGACGGAAAACTGCAGGGCAGCCCTGTGGTATACAAATAAAGCTGTCATAACAGATACAAAGCTTCATGGGATAAAGGCTTTGCGTGAGTGCTCAGATATAAGGATCGAAAACTGCGATATCATTTCGCAGGAATTCGGCTGGTCCGTAAGGAATATTGCCATGAAAGATACTGATGTTCAGAGCGAATATTTCATGATGAGATCAGAGAAATTAACATTTGAAAATGTGACGCTGAAGGGGAAGTATTCATTTCAGTATATAACCGATTCCGTATTTAAAAACTGCAATTTCGATACCAAGGATGCTTTCTGGCATGCGAAAAATGTCATAATAAAAAACAGCGTGATCAAGGGAGAATATCTTGCCTGGTACTGCGAGAATGTTACCTTTGAAAACTGCACGATAATCGGAACGCAGCCGCTTTGCTATTGTAAGGATCTGAAGCTTATAAACTGTAAGATGATCGATACTGACCTTGCTTTTGAGAAGTCAGAGGTTGAGGCTACGATAGATTCCTGCATGATCAGCATTAAGAACCCGAAATGCGGAAGCATTCGTGTCCTGGGCGTTGACGAGATCATTATGGATGACAGTGAGGCAGAGGGAAAAGTAATCGTGGCAGATAAAAAGGAGTGCGCTTAAAACAGCTTACTATAAGGTGAATTCAGAGCCGTCATCCAATCTGAGAAGGACCGGCTTTTCACCATAGGCTGCACCGGTATCTATGGCCGTCCATGTATTTGTGCGGATAATTTTTCCTCTGAACTCTTCTCCATAGCTGAACGTAGGAGTGTGACCGAAAACAGTCACGATATCGGGATAGTATTCATCGCCAGATTCCGGAGACTCCCACAGAAGTTCATCGGGTGTATAATCCGGGATCTTTTTATCGGGAGAGAAATTTTTCAGTCCGGCATGAACAAGGAGATAATCCCTGCTGTTCACTGTTATGGCATCATATACCGGGGCATCGCGCAGGTAATCGAATATATCAGCCTGGGTATCCTTCGGCAATTTGCGAAGCGAACCGAGCGTTTCCGTTCCTCCGTTCAGGCAATAGGTATTATAGAATTCCAATTTATCAGCGGTCAGTCCTTCGATATTTGCATCGGTGATCTCGCTGAACAGGAATTCGCAGGACAGAAGCATGGCCTCATGATTGCCAAGTATCAGCTGGACATTTGGCTGTTCCAGAAGCCAGCACAAAGTTTTTATCCCGCCGTCACCGTTTCTGTCGATCACATCCCCGAGAATATAAAGAAAGTCATCATCACAAAATCCGGCTGACTTGAGCAGCTGAAGAAATTTTTCGTGCGGGTAACCGTGAAGATCGGAAATAACATATATCATAGAAATAACCCTATAATTCTACTGTGGGAATAGTGTTTGAGCGATACGTGGATGGCAGCAATGCTTTTTAATAATAAATTCAAGTTGCTCTAAAGTAAAGAATTTTTCAGCAGGAAAGGAAAGTGATCATGAGCTTTATAAAATTTCTGATCAGTGGAAATCCTCAGATGCAGAATATGATCGCACCGGCGGTCGAAAAGCTGAAAAAAAGAACGCCGGAAGATATCTGCAGACTATCAGGAGCAGAATACAGAAAAGATGACAGGGAGATCAGTATCTTAAGTCTTGGCGAAGAGATCGTTCTTACGCTTCCGGATTATGAACCCAAGACGCAGATCGAACCATGGCGGTATCTGACATTGCTCCAGTATCTGAACATAGCGGACGGTACGCCTATTACGCACAGATGGGTCGCGCTCCGTGAACTGCCGGAGGGAGATACACGGGGAATGGGCTTTGACCGGGAGCTGGATCAGATATTTAAAACGAACTTTAATGATGTGTCTGCGGAATATTTTAAGGAGCTTTGCCGCAGAGCCGGCGGAACAGTGACAGATGGGAAGGCGGATGCCTGTGCAGAGTTTATGTTTGCCCCGTTTTTTCCGATCCGGGTCTCTTTCTGGGAAAGCGACGAAGATTTTCCGGTATCAGGAAAAGTGCTCACGGATGCAAATGCGGTCCATTATCTTTCCATGGAAGGCTGCGGTACAGTATGCGTCTTAACGCTTCGGTCAGTGGCGGAGCAGCTGAGCAAGTGATAAGCGGCTTTTGAGAAGCTGCTTTTTTTGTGCTATAATAACCAGGCTGAAGTTCAGCAAAGGAGGAATCATATGGAAAAGAAAACTGCAAACGGCTGGCGTATTGCAGCCGTGGTCGCAATTATTATTTGTATCGTGCTCGCGGTTTTATATGTGAGAGGTATGACTTCAAAGGACACTACAGCAGCGAACCAGGCTGTGAAAAGCGAAGAGGTGCTGGCGTCCTGGACATCCGGTTCCACCGTCAAAGACTCTCTTATTTCCTATGTAGAAGCTGTTACTAAGGAAGACGGCGAGGATTTCATTCCGGTCGAGGACCGTATTGCCGTGTTCGATATGGACGGCACGCTTACATGCGAGACGTATTATACTTATTACGATACGATGATGTTTATCGAGTATTGTCTTGTCGATCATCCGGAAAAGGTATCTGACGAATTGAAGCAGACAGCTGCGGACATACGTCCCGGATATCTTGCGGATGAAAATCTGGCCAGAAACTTTGCCAAAGCTTATGCCGGGATGACGATGGAAGAATTCTATGACTATGCGGTCGAATTCGGGAAAAAGGAAACCGCAAGCTTTAACAACATGCGTTATATCGACAATTTCTACATCCCGATGGTCGAACTGGTAAAATACCTGTATGAAAATGACTTTACGATCTATGTCATCAGCGGTACTGAGCGCACGACTACCCGTGCGATCGTTGCGAATTCTCCAATAGCGGATTATGTTACGCCGAATCACGTGATCGGAACGGATTTTGAAGTCAAGGTCGCGGGATATGAAAACGAAGCGTCAAACCTAAATTTCAAATATGAAGACGGGGACGAGCTTGTACTCACAGGCGGATTTATCCAGAAAAACCTGAACGCAAATAAATCCATCTATGTTGAAAGAGAGATCGGACAGCGTCCGGTGCTGGCCTTCGGAAACAGCGGAAGCGACACGAGCATGATGAATTATACAATCGACAGCAGGAATCCGTATCCGGCGCAGGCATATATGATCGTAGCAGACGATGACGTCAGAGAATGGGGCAAGCAGAACTGGGAGGAAAAGTCTGCAGATTATATCGCAAAAGGCTACATTCCTGTCTCGATGAAAAATGACTTTGCGCAGATCTATGCCGAAGGCATCACCAGGGCGGAGCAGCAGTATCAGGAGCCTGATCTTCCAGATACTTCTGAAGATAAGGAGGCGGCATAAGTTTTTCCGAATATCGCGAATGGCTATAAGGAGATCTAAATTGGCAGAGGTGAAAAATGCTGCACTTGGAAAAAATGAATTTCGGCTTGCCGGAAAAATGGGATGAAGTGACTGATGTTGCCGTGATCGGTTCCGGTTTTGCCGGTCTGGCGGCTGCGATCCGATCCCGCGTTTCTATGCGGCAGGTGAGTGCTGCGGAGGGATCCACGGGACAAACCGCCTGGGCGGAAACGCAGTAACAGAAGCCATGGTGTTCGGCAGCATCGCCGGGCGTGCCGCAGCGGCGGAAGAACCAATGTCAGGAGAGAAGATAAAAAATGAATGAAAAGAGAGAAATTAGGGAAATTATCGCAATGATTGCATCCGCCCGGGAAAGGCTGGAAGACCTGATCAGCCAATATAACGGGCAGGACGGAGACGTAACCGAACTGGACGAGGCAGCCGATGCGCTTAGTGATGCTGTCGAAATCCTGGAAGATGCATTGAGTGAATAACCGGTAATGAATGGAACCATTAGTCAAACCGGAATTACCTTATAAATGTTAAAAAAACATATTGATAATTAAGAGATGACAGAACATCAATGGGACAAATTACTGAAGATCCGTACTACCGGGCGTGATGACTCTCGCTCCGACCAGTACCGCTTTCCGTATGAGCCGACACCATATTCCGTTCTGGAACGTTTAGCGGACAGCGAGTATCTGTCAAAGCAGAACACACTTCTGGACTATGGCTGCGGCAAAGGACGAGTGCCTTTTTTCCTGGCATATCAGAGCAGGTGCCGGTGCATCGGGATAGAGGCTGACGATCGGATCTATGCGGCAGGGATCGAAAATCTGGAAACAGCAGTTTCAGCAGGAAAGGTCACGCTTCAATGTGAACAGGCGGAGAAATATACGGTGCCGGCTGATGTTGACAGGATCTATTTCTTCAACCCATTCTCCATTGAGATCCTGCAAAAAGTGCTCGCCCGGATCATCGAATCTGCGTATGAAAATCCACGGGAGATCCAGTTGTTTTATTATTATCCGTCTGACGAATATGTTTCGTATCTGATGACGGTTCCAGAACTGATGTTTGTGGATGAGATCGACTGTCGCGATCTGCTTCCAAAAGAAGATGCGCGTGAACGGATCATGATTTTTGAAATAGAGTACTGAATTAGGAACAAAAATAAAGACAGCTGCTTTTATAAAGGCAGCTGCTTTTTTGATAGGAAAATGATTTATTATTTGCCCTGCGTTCCCTGTCTGGAAAAAGTCTTGACAAAGAAACCGAATACATTTCTTACAAGTGGTCCGGCTATAAATATCTGCCAGCATAAAGCCATTGGGAAATTGATCACAGTAG
>CADBMM010000012.1 GCA_902795795.1 uncultured Lachnospiraceae bacterium
ACAGGCAGGTAATAATGAGTAAAAAATACAGTTTGGGAATCGATATCGGATCCACCACGGTAAAGGTAGCGATCCTCGATGAAGAAATGAATCTGCTTTACGCAGATTATAAAAGGCATTTTGCCGATATCCAGGACACGCTCGCATCGCTTCTCGTAGATGCATACGACAAGCTTGGCGAG
Source organism: uncultured Lachnospiraceae bacterium (assembly GCA_902795795.1). Classification (GTDB taxonomy): domain Bacteria; phylum Bacillota; class Clostridia; order Lachnospirales; family Lachnospiraceae; genus Alectryocaccobium. The sequence continues at coordinate 183 of CADBMM010000012.1, forward strand.
ATACAGGTCGCTCCGGTCATAACCGGCAGCGGCGGTCTTACGCTTGCAAAGCATCTGAACGTGAATTTCGTTCAGGAGGTAATAGCCGTTTCCTCGGCGCTCCAGTACTACCGCCCAGAGACGGACGTTGCCATAGAACTTGGCGGCGAAGATGCGAAGATCATCTATTTTGAAGACGGAAACATCGAACAGAGAATGAACGGTATCTGCGCCGGAGGCACAGGCTCGTTTATAGACCAGATGGCCAGCCTCTTAAAGATCGATGCGACGGGACTTAACGAACTGGCTAAAGACTATCGCGATATTTATCCGATAGCTGCCCGCTGCGGCGTATTCGCGAAGACGGATATCCAGCCCCTCATAAACGACGGAGCACAGAAGGAAGACCTTGCGGCCTCGATATTCCAGGCCGTTGTCAACCAGACTATCTCCGGTTTGGCCTGCGGCAAGCCGATAAGGGGACACGTGGCCTTTTTAGGTGGTCCGTTACACTTCTTATCCGAGCTGCGCGCGGCATTTATTAGGACGCTGGAACTGGATGATGAGCACGCCATCGTGCCGGAAAACTCACATCTTTTTGCGGCGATAGGCTCGGCCATGAATTCTGCGGAAAGCGCTGAAGTCTCACTTGGAGAGATGAAGGAACGTCTCGCCAGCGGAATAAAGATGGAATTTGAAGTCGCCAGGATGGAGCCGCTGTTCGCATCCCAGGAGGCTTATCAGCAGTTCCTTGACAGACAGAGCAAATACAAGGTCGCTACGGCGCCCTTCGAAACATATGAAGGCAGCTGCTATCTCGGTATAGACGCCGGATCTACGACTACAAAAGCGGCCGTCGTATCCGAAAACGGAGAGCTGCTGTATTCGTTCTACAGCAACAACAACGGCAGTCCGCTGGCCACAACTATTAAGGCCATCCAGGATATCTATTCCAAGATGCCGGAGACAGCATACATCGCCGGATCCTGCTCTACGGGCTACGGTGAACAGCTTATCAAGGCTGCGCTCCTGCTGGACGAGGGCGAGGTAGAGACTATTGCCCATTATACCGCTGCGGCATTTTTCGACCCTGACGTCGACTGCATCATCGACATCGGCGGACAGGACATGAAATGCATAAAGATCAAGAATCATGCCGTAGACAGCGTGCAGCTTAACGAGGCATGCTCTTCGGGATGCGGATCTTTCATAGAAAACTTCGCCGAGTCTCTGGGATATTCGGTAAAGGATTTCGCCAAAGAAGCGCTGTTTGCGAAAAACCCCATAGATCTCGGAACGAGATGCACCGTATTTATGAATTCAAAGGTCAAGCAGGCTCAGAAGGAAGGCGCTACCGTAGCCGATATTTCAGCCGGTCTGGCTTATTCTGTTATTAAAAATGCGCTTTACAAGGTAATAAAGGTTTCTGATGCGTCAGAGCTTGGAAAACATATCGTCGTTCAGGGCGGTACCTTCTATAACGACGGCGTATTAAGAAGCTTTGAACGCATAGCACAGTGCGAGGCGATCCGTCCGGATATCGCCGGCATCATGGGCGCTTTCGGCGCAGCCCTTCTTGCAAAGGAGAGATGCCAGTGCAGACAGACCACGATGCTTTCCATCGATGAGATAAATAATCTTGAATATAAGACCAAGATGGCGCATTGCCACGGCTGCACAAACAAATGCCGTCTTACGATAAACATGTTCTCCGGCGGAAGAAGATACATCAGCGGAAACCGCTGCGAAAAGGGTCTTGGCAAAGAGAAAAATGCCAATAATATCCCGAACATGTTCGAATACAAAAATGACAGGCTTTTCGGTTATGAACCCCTTTCCGAGGAGGAAGCAAAACGAGGCACTGTCGGTATTCCGCGTGTCCTCAACATGTTCGAAAACTATCCCATGTGGTACACGTTCTTCACCAAACTGGGCTACAGGGTAGTGCTTTCTCCGATATCTACAAGAAAGCTTTATGAGCTGGGTATCGAGTCCATCCCGAGCGAATCGGAATGCTATCCGGCAAAGCTGGCTCACGGACATATTACCTGGCTGATCAGGCAGGGTATAAAGTTCATTTTCTATCCGTGTATTCCTTATGAAAGAGAAGAGTTCGAGGGAGCGGTAAACCATTACAACTGCCCGATAGTTACTTCTTATGCGGAAAATATCAAGAACAATGTCGATGAGCTGAAGGATCCTTCTATAAAATTCATGAATCCTTTCCTGGCGCTCACAAACGTAAATGTACTGTCGGATGAGCTGGTCAAAAACTTCCCGGATATTCCGGAAGCTGAAGTCAGGGAGGCGGCAAAAGCCGGCTGGGACGAGCTTGCGAAATGCAGAGAAGATGTGAAAAAGAAGGGCGAAGAAGTCCTTAAATGGATGGAAGAGACCGGGCATCGCGGAATAGTGCTGGCCGGACGTCCATATCACATCGATCCGGAGATCCACCACGGCATTCCGGATATGATAACTTCATATGATATCGCCGTGCTCACAGAGGACTCAGTATCACACCTTGCTCCTTTGGAACGTCCGATCCGTGTAAACGATCAGTGGATGTATCATACAAGGCTATACGCAGCTGCCAATTACTGCAAGAAAAGAGACGATCTGGACATGATCCAGCTCAACAGCTTCGGCTGCGGAATAGACGCCGTTACGACAGACCAGGTATATGAGATACTTACTGCAAGCAATAAGATATATACCTGCCTTAAGATAGATGAAGTAAATAACCTGGGCGCTGCCCGTATCAGGGTGCGTTCGCTCCTTGCCGCACTTCGCGCACACGAAGACAAAAAGGAAGAACGTGTGATCAGGCCTTCATCCATCAAAAAGGCGATCTTCATGCCGGAGATGAAGGAAACCTATACGATCCTTGCTCCGCAGATGAGCCCGATACATTTCAGCATCCTGGAGGCGGCCTTCGCCACAAGCGGATATAATCTCGTTATCCTGCCGAACGATAATAAGCAGGCTGTTGACGTAGGTCTTAAATATGTAAACAATGACGCATGTTATCCGTCGCTTATGGTAGTCGGACAGATCATGCAGGCCCTGCTTTCAGGTGAATACGACCTTGATCATGTGGCGGTCATCTGTACTCAGACAGGCGGCGGCTGCAGAGCGTCCAATTATATTGGATTTATAAGACGCGCTCTTAAAAAAGCGGGAATGGAGCAGATCCCGGTCATTTCCCTTAACTTAAGCGGCCTGGAAGAGAATCCGGGATTCAAGCTTACGCTGAACCTCGCGCTGCGTCTTGTTTACGCAGCGGAATTCGGCGATATACTGATGAAATGTCTCTACAGGATGAGGCCTTATGAAAAGGTTAAAGGCTCGGCTGACAAGCTTCACAGAAAATGGGATAAGCGCTGCCGCGAATTCGTAAGCAGCGAAAAGATATCTTACAGAAAATACAAACAGATCTGCCGCACGATCATACATGAATTCGACGAGCTTCCGATCACCGATGAAAAGAAGCCGAGAGTAGGCATCGTCGGAGAGATCCTCGTAAAATTCCTGCCGGCTGCAAACAATTATCTTGTGGAGCTGCTGGAAAAAGAGGGCGCTGAGGCCGTATGTCCGGATCTGATAGATTTCTTCATGTACAGCTTCTATAACGCCAACTTCAAAAAGGAACATCTTGGCGGAAGCAAAAAGACAGCACTACTCAGCAACGTGGGCATAAAGGCCATAGATCTGCTGAGGTCGGCTGCCAACGCTGAGTTCAGGCGGAGCAAACATTTCACTCCGTCGGCGGACATAAGGGATCTCGCAAAATATGCGTCCCCGATCGTATCCGTAGGCAACCAGACCGGCGAGGGATGGTTCCTGACAGGCGAGATGATGGAACTTATACACGGCGGAGTTATGAATATCGTATGCATCCAGCCTTTCGCCTGCCTGCCTAACCATATCGTGGGCAAGGGCGTTATAAAGGCCATCAGGCAGCATTATCCGAAGGCTAATATCGCAGCGGTCGACTACGATCCCGGCGCTTCGGAGGTCAACCAGCTTAACAGAATAAAGCTCATGCTTTCCACGGCGAAGAAGAACCTTTAAAACATACAGTCATATTGAGAAGAAGACTGGCTTGCAGCAGGACTGTGAACAGTTACAGCGAATGACGGAGAAACAATATGAAAACCGCTATTTTAACGATCGGTACCGAGATACTTTTTGGTCAGGTGGTAAATACCAATGCGGCCTTCCTTTCGGAGCAGCTGCAGAATATCGGGTACGATGTAATGTATCATTACACGGTCGGCGACAATCCGGGGCGGCTGGAAAAGCTGCTTGGGATCGCTTTTGAGGACTGCGACCTTGTGCTCACGACCGGGGGACTTGGACCCACGCAGGATGATCTTACGAAAGAGACTATCTGTAAGTATTTCGGCGACGAGATGGTGAAATTCCCCGAAGTCGAAGAGTGGCTTCGCGATCTCTGGAAAGGTACGGGCATGACCTGGACGGACAACAATCTGACGCAGGCATATTTCCCTTCGACCGCGGAACTGCTTCCAAATCCAAGGGGCACGGCTCCCGGTTTCCGCCTGGAAAAGAACGGAAAAGTGATAATGTCCATGCCGGGACCGCCGCGTGAAATGAAATCCATGTTTCTGGACTATGTCAAGCCATACCTTGAGAGCCGCACGGATGGCCGTATCTGCTATAAAATAGTAAGGACTTACGGAATAGGCGAGTCGGCCCTTGAGACGGCGCTTCTGCCGCTTATCGACGGACAGACCGATCCCACCATAGCCACGTACTGCAAGGAAGGCGAGTGTATGGCGAGGGTGACATCCAAGAGAAAGACTTATGAAGAGGCCGAAGCCGCCGTGGATGAAATGGTTGGCACGGTCAAGTCCCTGGTAGGGGATTACGTATTCTCCTGCGATGACGAAGAGCTTGTGGAAGTCCTGGGAAAGATCCTTATAGAAAATAATATAACCATATCCGTTGCTGAATCCTGCACGGCGGGTATGTTCGCATCTACGCTTTGTTCGGTGTCGGGTATTTCGGCTGTGTTTGACAGAGGTCTGGTGACTTATTCGGAAGATGCGAAGAAAAAGGAGCTGGGCGTGCGTGCCGAGACTCTTGAAAAATACACGGCGGTGTCTCCGGAAGTCGCTTATGAAATGGTTGCCGGACTTGCAGCAAAGACCGGTTCCAGACTTTGCCTGTCGATAACAGGAGTAGCCGGACCGGATGATCTGAGCGAAGATAAGCCGGCGGGACTGGCGTATATAGGACTCAGATATAAGGGCGAGGTCAAGGTGGTCGAACTGCGTACAAGAAATGTCGACCGAAATAACAACAGACGTAAAATGGTGCTGCGCATGCTGAGCGAAGCCTACAGTCTGGTGAAGTGAGGAAAAAAATTTGAAATATAATGTTTTGAAGATGGAAGGGCGGGCGAAGCGCGCTCATATGGAAACGGTGCACGGCGTCATAGAGACTCCGGTTTTTATGAATGTTGGTACTGTTGCGGCGATAAAAGGTGCAGTATCTACGGAAGACCTTGAGGGTATAGGTACGCAGGTCGAGCTTTCCAATACCTACCATCTTCATGTGCGTCCG
>CADBMM010000013.1 GCA_902795795.1 uncultured Lachnospiraceae bacterium
GGATCCCCGACTGGGCAAAGGGATCCTCTGCGATGAAATCCTCCACGTTTTCATCGTCCTCCAGGCGGAGCAGGATCACGCCTCCTCGTCCGCCGACAAGGGGTCCTGAGGTCAGGATCTTCCCTGCTTCGAAGTACGGCACCATAAACGCGTGGTGCGCATCTAATATCTTCTTGAACTCCGGTCCCTGTGGGATGTCGGGTTTCATGTTCCCTTCAAGGATGTAATATTTCATATTGCCCTCGCTTTCTTGGTGTTCGTAATAGAGTGATGTTAATCACTCACATCATATTTTTTGTCGTCATTTACATAGACAAATTTGTTGGATCGAGCGTTCTTCAACCCTTCAGTCAAAACACCATCCAATTTTGCTCCAAGACGTTTATACCCGAACAATTTGGATGTTTCTTTAATCAACTCATCCTTGGCCATAGGTCCATTCTGTTTAAGGACATAGCAAACGGCATTTCGTATCTCCTGTGGACTTAGTTCTTCTGCAGACCGTTCATTCGTGACTCTAACCTTGTTATATTCGTTAGGATCCTGTTCATATGGCCAGCAAAATACTACACCTTTCAGTTTAGCATTTTTAATATTCGCCTTTTTAAGTGCCTTTTCTGTTGCATCAATGAGATTCTTGCCCTTGCCCAAACCAAATGATGCCAGAATGCGACGTATCAGTGCATCCTTAAGAATCGGTCCCTCTGCATTAACAAGTTGTTCTGCCCTGTTTATGATTTCGGAACGATTGCCTGTGGAAGCATACTCTGCCGTAGACTCAATCGTTGTTACTGGAAGTTCCAACCAAGAATAGTTTTCTACCACAATCCCCGCTTTCCCCTCATTTTTCTTAGGTTCCGGCTGCCTTTGAATAGTTGGAGCTGTTTTCTCAGGCTTCGAAACCTGTTGAATTGGAACAGCTTTTTCAATTACTTGCTCCACATTAGCTTTCGTTGCTGCTTGGGTTGAAGCTAGTGGTTTTTCCGACGGGAGCTGCTTTTCTTGAGGATTTTCACGAACTACTGCTTTTGCTTCTTCGTCCTTTTTCTTATCATAGATAATCTTCGCGTTTTCCATAAGTTGATTGAGTTCAGCCAAAAGCGTTTCTAACACGTTTTCTCTGTTGTCCCACCAATCAATGGCCCAAATTCTTTTCAAAGTCCATCCAAGGCCACGCAATACTGAAAGCTGTGCAACTTCTCTATCTCTGGTGTTCCCTGTATTATGATATGTATCACCATCGAGCATGATGCCCATCAGATATTGATCGGTGTCATACGGATTGATTACGGCAATGTCGATTCGGAAATCAGAATGTCCAATCATCGTCTGGCATGAGTACCCATGCTCCTGAATCACGTCGCAAATACTTCGAATGATTCCCCTGCGGACTTCCCCCGCTCCTGGTGTTTCTGCTACCGCAGCTTCCTGCATCTGATTCTCTGCATATTTTAGAAAATCATGGAATGCTTTCACACCTTCTGGCGAGGATTCCGTTACCGTAATGTCCGATGAATACATGCTGGCAAAAATCATCATTTCAACACGAGACCGGGAAAAGGCAACATTCAGCCGTTTTCCACCTCCTTCTCGGTTAATCGGGCCGAAATTCATGGATATCCTACCCCTCTCGTCTGGACCATATGCCACGGAGAACAGGATTGTATCTCGCTCATCACCCTGAACATTCTCCAGATTCTTGATGAACAGTGGATCCTCCCCATTGCTAACCCATTTGTCTAAACCAACATCTTCCTGCAGTTTCTTCCCGAGCAGATTTTCAATCAGTTCCTGCTGCTTGACATTGAATGTAACAACTCCAATAGAACGTTTTCGCAAAACTGGATCATGATATCTTCGAATAATTTCTGCAACGATTGCCTCGGCTTCCTTTTGGTTTGTTCCCTTCTTATACACACCATCTACATGAACCGACATAACATGACATTCTCGATCATTTGCGGATGGAAATGTGAACATGCGATTTTCATAAAAATGATTATTGCTAAATGCAATCAGGCTTTCATGCGTACTTCTATAATGCCACTGTAGATGCTGTGACGGAATCCCTAGCGCTAACGCGTCATCCAAAATACTGTCCAGATCATCCAAAGCCAAATCGCTCACTTCCGGGCCGCTGCCAACAAAGAAACTAGTTGGTGGCATTTGCTTTGGATCCCCTACAATCACTGCATTTTTCGCCCTTGCCAGAGATCCAACCGCTTTACATGTTGGCAGTTGTGATGCTTCATCGAAAATGACAACATCAAATAGTTCATTATCTCTCGCTAGGTACTGCGCCACTGAGTTTGGGCTCATCAGCATGCATGGTGTCAGTTGCTTCAAAATATGTGGAATCCGATCAAATAATTCTCGGATTGACATACCTCGTCCATTACTCCCAATTGCTTTGCGTAACAAGTTGATTTCTTTCGCCTGCTCCGGAGAACTAAGAGAAGTTGGTACTCTTGTTGCCAACAGATTCAAAATCTCAGACTTAGTTTTTTTCAGAAGTGCGTCATCAACAAGCTTGAACTGACGAATGGATTCGTTGAAAGTCGCACCAGAAAATGCTCCAAGTACCTCATCATGCAACATAATATAATCTATCAGTGCATGATAGAGTCCCTTTTCATATGCTGGAAGTATTATATCTGTATCCAAACCAGACTCATACGCTTCCACAACTGGTGCTAATCCGACTTCCATACAAGATTGACGTGTTTTTTGATAAAGCGCCCAATCTTTCATCAATGTTGGATTCTTTGAAATGAAATCGCACAACGTGATTTCTTCTGTCAGTACGTAGTCTTCCTCGTCCAGATTTCGCACTAAAAGCTTATCGAAAACAGTTCTATGCTGAATCATGGCTTCGTAGCTTTCATGGTACTGTTGCAGTGTTTTCGCAGAAGACTCATCTACCATGATCTGTGTTACATCCAGTTCCCCTAAGATAGCATCCATCTGCGCAATACGCTCGTTTGCCTGTCGGTATGCTTCCTCAAATGCTTCCCTTTCTCTATATTTTTCGGCGATCTGTCTAATCTCTTCTTCGGTCTCATTTCTAATACCCATCAGTTTCTCTATATTCTTCTGATAGGCTTCAACGGTGCTTAAGACAGATGGGATTTGTTCTGTTATGATCTGTTCGCTTGAATAATACTGAATTTCCTGGCGTACTGATTCCAAAGCAGACCCTTTACCAAAGAATTTTTTCGCCGCCGCATCATACTTGTTTCGGAAGGCACCCATCTGCATTGTCAGGAATTCTGGTTTCCATACCTGCAGCATCCGCTGTTCTTCTCGTCTAATAATGTCTTCATTACTGTAATATGCCAGTACTTTCTTGACATCGCAGGCAACCAATTTCCTGGCTTCACCAAGTGCTCCTCCTTGTCCCAAGCAGCACCCAGCCATTTCTTCTAGCTTTTGTAAAGACTGAAATGTCACGTTCTCTGTAAAGGACAGAATTCTCGCTGTTTCTGGAGCGACGGAACATAATTGTCGCAAAGAATCCTTATATTCCACAGCTGCCTTCTGTCCGTTTTGGCGAAGATCCGCTGTGTATTCCGTGATATGCACCGAACGCATTGGTGATTTACTGATGTCTTGCAGGATGCTCCCTGCTGCAATCATATGTCTGATGCGCGGCGCATGTTTTCGTATATCTTCGTTTGACAAAATAGCGACATCGTCCGGTATAAAACTAATCTCCTGCCCCAATTTTCTATAATTTTCATAGAGATCGATTAACTCACGAAGGGAATATCCGCACTTTCTGACCTCATGCAGATGTCCTTCATAACTGTCCAGTTTTGATCTGGCGACACCCGCCTGTTTCAAAACTCTGAGGTATTCCGTCTCCTCATCAACAGATGGTTGCTGGTATGCATCCATCGCTTTTGATAACTGTGTAAGAACTTGTTTTTTGCTTGCCTTATCGGAATGCACTTCCAGACAAAAGTCCCCGATTCCGAGAGATGCTAACCGCTTCTGTACAACAGTCAAAGCCGCCATTTTCTCCGCTACAAACAAAACCGATTTCCCCTGTGCCATCAGATTTGCAATCATCGCTGTGATGGTTTGAGATTTCCCGGTTCCTGGAGGTCCGTGAAGAACAAATGTATTCCCTTCTGCTGCCTTTTGAATGGCTTCTAACTGTGTTGCGTCAACGGTGATTGGGAGGAATATTTTCTCATTTTCACCTGAATCCTCAGTCTCATGGACATCCCAATCCACGTGACCCTTCATGATGCTCCTCACCACTTTGCTTCCTTCTAACCACTCGTCTGACTGATGAATATCATTCCACATAGCGAACTGTGAGAAACTGAAGTTTCCAATAACGCAAGACTCAACAACATCCCATCCAGGAAGCGTATATACTGCACTCCGAACCATAGCAAAGGTCTTCTTGATATCGACGCCGTGTCCATCCGACGGGAGTGGTTCCAATCCGCCAATTTCAACTCCAAACTTCTGCCGGAGCATTTCTAAAAGCGTCATGTTAAAGTGTGGCTCTTCATCTCTCATATGAAGCGCATATCCTTGTTTCGCAGATTTTCTAACAATTTCAATAGGAACCAAAACAAGCGGCGCATAAGAAACGGTCTTTGCCTCTTCATCGATCCATCTTAACAGTCCAATTGCTAGATACAGACTGCTCACGCCGTTTTCTTGCTGAGATGATCTGGCGGTTCGATATATTTTCGTAATATCTTTTTCTAGTTCACTCGGTGACTTGTATGTATATAGCTTGTGATTTCGGAATTCTTTGCGAAACCAATCGTTAAAGTCGACTTCACCAAAAGCTGGCCAGTCGGTCATTTCGAATACAGAACCTCTTTGCTCTAGTTCTTCTTCAATCCATAGCTTTGGCTCGCTTTCGTTTCCGTTCTCCTCTCTCTTAGTGATTTGCAGTTCCAACGCCCACTCCGCCAAAGGCAGCATTCTGAAAGCTTCTCCATCAGCAAGGGCGTCCTCCAATTCATCAATATGACAGGACATAATTGGTTCTACTGATCTGCCATAAGGCAAATTCAAAAGCATATTGCGCTGGCTTAAGTCCAAAAGTTTACTTTCCCAAAGATCTTTTTTTGTCATAACCTTCGGTTTCTTTACCTCTGTTGTATCAACAGATACAAGTCCAGCCTGCAATGGCGCACTCGTTATCTCAGAGTCCTTTCTCTCTTTGATATCAATATGATACATTCCGTTATCATCAACTCGCGATGGTAACGGTTCAATACCTGTTGCGTGTGAATAAAAAACGTCGATAGCACATTCAAAGTCTTCAAAATTTGAAAGATGGCCATATTTAGCAGTTCGTTCTGCCTCCTCAAAGCTGACATCTTTACCTGCGCACATGGCAGTACACTCAACAAACGTCAATTCGTCAGTCCCTGTATCGATACGCTTAATCAATTCTCCCGGATCTGTGATCGTGGTATTGTTAAATGAGTCATTTTTTAACCATACGCCCGCATAGATATGTCCTTTCTTGAGGACAAGCAAAGGATGAAGCCCCATGGCTTCAAGGCATGCTGCATACAAGAGCGTTAAATCCATGCATGTTCCTAAGTGTTGCTGCATTATAAGTTCCGGTGTTCGTATCTTCTGCCCCCTGGCAAAGCTAGCCGGTGCTTCAGCATACACTATGTTTTTCTTCTGAATCGCTGCATATGCCGCCGCAGCCAGTTCTCTGACACGGTTCGGATCATTCTCTTGATAACCTTCCAGACTTGGGTTTTTACCCCACTGCTTCAAAATCTGAGCAGCTTCCAGCATCAATGATGAAATGACTGGATGATTTGGCATTACAAAAGCAACTAAATAATCCTTATACGATGTTGCCCCATTCCATTCATTATATGCATATACCTTCATCTGCTCACTTTGTTCGCAGATTATTTCCCCCTCGTATAATAGCTGTAAGGATACCGTTATGGTCACCGTTTCCGTTATCTGTGCCAAAATGTCACCGTTCACTCCCATTGGAACGTCACCAAGTGAAATTGGTTTCCCTGATGGGATTGGAGGAAGCTTTACCTTAAAAACAGGAAAGATATCCATTTCTGATTCCACTTGCAAAATCAAATTATCTACAGTGTCCCCTGTAGTATTCATAATTTCAACATCTCTTATCGGAGAAATGTTGTTTTGATATAAGACAAAATTGAAAAAATCCATTTTACCTGCATGAATAAAAATGCCTTTATTTTCGTTCATATTATCCATTGTGCCACCTTCAAAATGTTCTCTTTCAAGCAAAATGTTTGATTCTCAATACTATTTCTATCATTTACGCAACATACGTCTTCATATACACTGCGTCATCATCAAGTAATACCAGTTTCGGCTGATTGAAGATTTGGTCCATTGCCCTAATATTTTCAACAAATATGTAAATTCCACTCTTCCGATTGGTATCAAAGTCATCCAGTAACTCATCTGTTTTTTTATCACTTAGTTTACTAAGTTTTCTTCCTGTTCCAATCAGAGCTTCATCAATCGGCGTTTTCTTTATTAGCGGCACCTTTGCAATTGCATGCCCAACTGTTTCGTTGACCTTCGCTGCCCCATCTAAAACGTGTGATTCTACAGTCGTATCGGCCAATCGCTCAATCTTTTTATAGCACTTGGTATAGAATTTCCTATATTCAGTAGAGAGATCCTTAATCTTTGATGCTACACTCTGAAGATAATCAGAAGAATGGTTTTCTAACAGAAGTGCCTCCAAAAAAGATGAGAAACTGAACAAATACAACGCCAATCTATAATATTGGAAATCCGACTGTATCTTCTCCATCCTATCGTCCATCTTCTTTGCGCTGTGGATCTTTTCCTTCTTATTCATCAAGTCGATAATCGACTTTTTGTAGAACAAAATGTTCTGCCGAGCTGCTCGTTTGATATCACCAACCTGCTTATGGTTGTTGTTCTTAAAAAGTTCGTTGTCCCAGTTGAACTTGTACTCGTTTACGATGCTTATTAGCGTCTTCAGATCCCCCTCCAGTTTCGTTTCTTTATCTCTTTGGAGAAACTTTAAAATCTGCTGTTGGGTTTCATGAATTACATCCAACTTACGTTCAATTCGCATGAGCATGGCCGCCACAAACATCATCGAGGGGTCATACGGCATCGTTGTCACTTTCTGAACAGCGTCTACCGGCGTGAAACGAGCTTGTCCAACCAAATGGTTATTAGCATCAAAGCAAGCTCCAAGCATACCAGATCCGTCTTTAGACGCAACCATGTGAGCCCCTGCGGGAACCTTTGCCTGAAAGACCCCTGCTATCTGTACACTTTGCGAGGCTGTTCGAAAAGCACTAGGTAAAGAAGCAAATGCGGCTCCAAATGCCTCCAATTCTGCAAAAGGTATTTTCATGTACTCATCTGTTTTAATTTCGTCTTCTGAAATAGACGGATAATAATCCAACTCAAACAATTCTTCAATTCTGTCTTCATTCATGGCTCTCCTCCCCCATTATAACAATCACGATATCAATATAAATACGATTAGCCTTCCTGCTGTTTTTTTATGATTTGTAACTTATTGTATCCTCTGCAGCCATTAAGCTTTCTGATGTATTGCTAAATATATACGATGTCTTCTTTTGTTTCTCAATCATTTCAGCAGATGAATTTACGCGTTCAGACATATCGTTATTATCTGTCCAAAGCTCACACTGCGTCATGACAGTCTGCACAGCATCTTCCATACCTTCCGGCGGATAGCGGTGCTTCTTCAAGAGTTTCTTTATTATCATTCGCATCTTTGCTCTGGCGGAATCCCTTTTTTGCCAGTCAATTGTGCGATTCTTTCGCAGTGTATCTGCCAATTCCTTGGTGATAGCAATCAGCTCTTCGTTCTCATAGAAATCCTTGATGGCTTGTGGTTTCGTCAGTGCATCATAGAATGCCAACTCATCGGCCGTCAGCCCAAGCTGTTCACCTTCCTTCTGAGCAGCGGCTATCTGCTTCGCCAAATTCAAGAGTTCCTGAATTACCTCCTCGTTTGTCAACATCCCGTTCAAGTAACGATTCATTGCACTCTGGATTATTTCGCTGAACTTTTCTGATTTGACTACGTTGCTCTTTCGGTATACTTGCACTTGCTCTGCAATTAGTTTTTTTAGCAGCTCGACCGCAAGGTTTTTCTCTTTCATTTTCGAAATTTCCTCAAGGAATTTTGGATCAAACAATGAAACACCTACTGAAATATCGGTGAACAAATTGATAACGCCGTCGCTCTTAACGCTCTGATTGAGAAGAGCATTGATACGTGCATTCATTTCTGGCAACGATATCTTCTTACCCTCCCCTTGATTCATGAGGCGCATGACAAGCACACGGACAGACTCAAAAAATGCCGCTTCAATACGCAGTTCTTTTTCTACTAATGACGAGCAAAGTGATAAAGCCTGCTTTAGCATCAACGCTTCCTTCAGGAAGTCTTCCCTTTCACGTTCCTTGTCAACGGCTACGATGAAGTTCACAGCACCGCTAATGGCCTTCGAACGTTCGAGATCTGATCCTGTAGTAAACTTGGAATAATCGTATCCGTGGAAAATATCACGGCAGATTGACAGTTTCTCCAAGAACTTCGGATATGCAACTTTTGCGACATCGGTATCTCCGTAGTTCTTTTTATCGCGGGAAGTATAGTCATTCATTGCTTCTTTGAGTGCAGATGCAATGCCTACATAGTCAACAACCAGTCCCCCTTCTTTGTCACCGAATACGCGGTTGACACGAGCGATCGCCTGCATCAAATTGTATCCATGCATCGGTTTATAGACATACATCGTGGCAAGAGATGGAACATCAAATCCTGTCAGCCACATATCCACAACGATAGCAATCTTTAATGGACTATTATTATCTTTGAACTTCTTTGCCAATTCATCTTTATGGCGCTTATTACCGATAATCTTATGCCATTCCTCTGGATCCTGATTCCCGGAAGTCATAACGACTCCAACCTTTTCCGTCCACGAAGGTCTCAGTTCCAAAATTCGTTTATAGATTTTCATGGCAATCGGACGGGAATATGCAACAATCATAGCCTTTCCTGTAAGCAGATTGGCCCTGTAGTTCTCATAGTGATCGAGAATATCATCCACAAGAGACGCAATCGTCTGTTCATTGCCCAGGATTGCCTCCATCTGCCCAAGCTCCTTTTTGCTCTTGGCGATAACTTCTGGATCTGCATTATTTGCCATGAGATCGTATTCAGCATCGATCAGTTTCAGAGTTGCTTCATCCAATTTGAGTTTGATGACACGACTTTCATAATATACCGGACGAGTCGCGCCATCCTCGACTGCCTGTGTCATATCATAGACATCGATATAGTCACCGAAGACTTCTCGAGTGCTCCGATCCTTCAGAGAGATCGGTGTTCCTGTAAATCCGATATATGTTGCATTCGGCAGGCTGTTCCGAATAATACGGGCTGTTCCGACTTTAATCCTACCAGTCTCAGCATCGACTTTTTCTTTCAGACCATATTGCCCACGGTGGGCTTCGTCTGCCATAACGACGATGTTTCTTCGTTCCGACAACGGTTCATGAGATTCTTCGAACTTCTGCATAGTCGTGAAAATGATACCGTTCGCCTGTCTTCCATCAAGCAAAGTCTTAAGGTGCTCTCGGCTTTCCGCATGCATCGGCTCCTGTCGCAGGAATTCTTTGCACTTTGCAAACTGGCCAAACAGTTGATCATCCAGATCATTACGGTCTGTCAGCACCACGATAGTTGGGCTGTCCAGAGCTTCCTGCAAAAGATGTGCATAGAACACCATCGACAGTGACTTGCCGCTGCCCTGTGTATGCCAGAATACACCGCCCTTACCATCAGTTTTCGTTGCATGCTTGGTAGATTCAATCGCTTTTTTTACAGCGAAATACTGATGATACCCTGCAAGTATCTTAAACCGCTTCAGCCCCTCATTGGAAAAGCAAATGAAATTCTTGATAATATCCAGCAGTCGTTCCCGCTCAAAGATTCCTTCAAAGAACGTATCAAACTGAGCATACTGTGTATTTTCATAACTACCGTCCTTGGTCTTCCACTCCATGAAACGGTCTTCACCAGAAGTAATCGTGCCTGCTTTTGAAGTCAGGTGATCACTCATGACGCAGATACAGTTATATATGAACATCGACGGGATTTCATGCATATAGTTGCGTATTTGGGTATAAGCCTCAGACGCATCAGTTTCTTCGCGTGACGGAGACTTCAGTTCTACCAGAACTACCGGAAGTCCATTCAGGAAAAGTAGAACGTCCGGTCGTTTATTACTGTTTTCGACAAACGTCCATTGGTTAGCAACCACGAATGAATTGTTGTCAGGATTATCATAATCTACAAGATACACGAGGCCGGAGCGTTCCTCTCCCTTGACGAAATAACGCACTTCAATACCATGCTGAATGTATTCCATGAAGACTGCATTCTTCTGGACCAGTTCTGCATTCTCAAAATTTTTCAGTTTGAACAATGCATCCGCAATAGCATCCTCCGGCATGGAAGGATTCAACCTATACAGCGCAGCCGTTAGTTCATCTTCATATAACGGACTATTGAAATCACGATCTAGATCCGGACCATAGACATGGCGATAGCCCATGGTCTGGAACAACTCTATGATGGAATTCTCGTAGTCGGCTTCTGTATATAATCCTGACATGTCAATTTCTCCTTTGCGTGCTTATTACAATGATTTCTTTTTTAATTGACTCTTCTCTTAATAGCCCGCCCAAATGTTAATATGCAGCAATAATCCATTTATCAGCATAAGTATTGTAACCACAAATCCTACAATCATTAGCGCTTTATTAGCGGTTTCATCTGCGTAACAAAGATGAAAACATATTCTATACGGCAGTGGGAAGAATAATTTCATGCCGCTTTTGTTCAACAGATCGATACCTAAATGTGACGCATATCCAAACAAAAAAGGTATTATGAAGGGTTCATACATGATTATAACCGCAACTGAATACAGCGCTAATGCCAGTATAGAATGCGTAAAACCACGATGAGGTTGTGTCATCCCTATAATATATAGTATAGCAAAGATAGTGATTCCTGATATAAGTAACGTTTTTGATTCAAGCATGGAATTTATTATTCCGCCACCCAAAATATGATTCAAAAATAACGTCAAAGCAGTAATCCCTGCTGCAAGTAATTGACCAAGCAATGCATCACCCAAGTAATCATTATCTAAAATGTCATTATCCGCTATGATACCTCCTGCAACACCACCAATAACTGCAATCGCGCATCCTTCTGGAGTCGTTGGCATTGTCGCTACTAGCGCGGTTGCTGTTCCTATTGTTATGTGTGTTTTACTCATCATCTCGGTAATCTCCATCAATAGGATTTCTATAAACGAGAATTTAGCGGCTTAAAGGTCAATGTCGGAGACATCCAATTCGCCTGACATAAGCTGCGGCAACAGTGCATCACGCATTTCGGCAAGTCGTTCATTTTCGAATTCATTGGCTTGAATTGATTCGGTCAGGCTTTTGAAAATAGGCATGTAAGTAGCAAATGTGTCCTCGTTATAAACGAATTCAAACTTTGCTAAATCGTTCATGACAATGTATGGAATTGCCGAGCCGCGAGTGCCACACATAATTTTCTTACTGAGTTCCAATTTAACAAACCAGTAAAGCGGGAAAATATAGTCAGGGTGGATGTCGTCGTGTAGTGTGCAGGCGTAGGTTCTTTGATAGAGGTCAAATCGGCCACTGTAAAACCTTGTTCTGCCAGTATAAGCACCATTACCGGAAACAATGATTGCATTGCCATCATAAATATAGCTGTCAATCTGAAGAGCATCCGGCGCACAGGTAAAGAACTTATATTTTCCACCATCAACAGAAGCATTTGCGTTCTTCTTACCTGTGAATATTGAGCAGTATTCATCAAGCGTTACGATTTCGCCTTGTGTCCCAGACTTCGGAGAGAAATACGCTTGATAAAGAGCATCCGCTTGCTGCTCTAAATTCTCGTTTATCTCCATATTGTTTTCTATCTTTTTATCAACGGCATCCAGTATATATGAGATTTTTCTTTCAGTTTCAATATCATAAACAGGAATTGTCAATTCACGTATTGTCGCCATCGGAATCGTTGGTTGGGTACTGCCATGAGCATAATTAAACATCTGCTGTCTGAACTCTCGACTTCTGATGTATTGAAATAAATATTTTGGATCAATAACACTTGGATTGGGCACAACCTTAGCAACATTCGGTGCTAAATGGTATTTACCTTCTTCCATTATTTGAGCTGATTCACCGATAGTTCCTGTATAGGAAAGAACGATATCATACTTATGAAGCTGACTCCTAGGCAATTCTTCTGACACCTCTTTTGCAATACGTTTTACATCATTAAGCACAAGACGTCCGCTTTTTAAATTCAATGCTCTAATTGCAATAATCTCTCCACCTTCGATGTATTTCATGTATTTAGTAAACTCAAATCCTGCCAGTTTTGTAACATCTGCCACCTCATCAAGTCTCTTTCTCATACTTTCACCGTCCTAACCCAAATATTTCCTATGAGCCGTTTTCACGTTGCTCTGTTTAACCATTGCATACTGCAAAGTCGTATCTATCCGTTGATGCCCAAGGAGCCGCTGAAGTTGCTCAATCGGCATTCCTTTATCAATGGCCATTGTCGCCAGCGTCCGACGAAACTTATGCGGATGCACTTTCTGGATGTTCAGCCTTCTACCCATTTCACGGAGCCTATGCTCGATACCACCGATCTGTATCCGCTCGTGCGGAGCCCTTAATGTAACGAAGAGCGCAGGATTGTCATCCGTCCGACTGTCCAGATACTCCTGCAGATGCAGCTTTGCCCTGGCA
>CADBMM010000014.1 GCA_902795795.1 uncultured Lachnospiraceae bacterium
ATAATAGAATCAGCGGAATAGTGATGCTATACTGTTTATGTCAATAGATATCAAAATAGATTTTATGAGAGAGTTTTTGGCATGATATGAGTGCAGCGATGTTCAAAACAGTATGAGATTATGTAAAAAGATGTATGAAAGATGTTCCATCACGAAGGAATTCGTAAAAAATTCGTAAAAAGACGTATTCATCATCTTCCTGAGAAAATAAAAAAAGCACCGAAACCAGTATGTTTCAGTGCTTTATAGGTATCGAAGCGACAGGATTTGAACCTGCGGCCTCTGCGTCCCGAAGCTCATCGGTGACGTGTTACCGAACACTTAACACTACCAAATCTTATTATCTAAAGGCTTTTCAGCCGTTTCTCCATGCTACATTAAACATAATAATATGAAATAAAAGATCGAACGGTAGATTTTTTGTTAGAGCAGATTCCTTATGGACATCGAATTCATAAGGAGTCTTTTATGATTTACGGAACAGCTGCATTACAACCTATTCCGGCAGCAATACCACTTCAGCTGATAAGTCGTTCCGTTGAAGAAAACGGATGGACTTTCGATCAGCATACACAAATCGTCCGGGCATTGCAGAATTACGGATGCGAATACCTGAAGGGCCGTGAAGAATATGCTCTCCTGAAACAGGTGTTGATGCCAAATTCTTTTACCGAAGTTTCAAACATCGGTAATCCTTCGGTACACGAAAACGCCTTATCTGCAGGCGTTTCCAGCAGTGGTGTCATTTCACCCTTATGCGGTGCAATAGCAGTAAATGACACCACATCTGCTTCACAATATACCAAACCTTTTCTCGCTCCACTGGATGTACAGAAAACCGGAAGCATCTCAGATGTGATTCCATCTTTCAAAGTAATCCAGTCAAGAAGCATGTGTCTGAACATCGGTTTCGACACGGAATTCCAGGACTATCGTGAAGGATTCGAAAGAAGACGGCGCGTTTTATCTCTACAGATGTCGATTGCTGTCGGTGCAGCATTGATCAGGTATTTCTTTCTGGTAACGCCCTGGGCTCAGGAGGTAACAGAAGATGGCGGCAGGATTCCGCTGAAATACTGTCTGGCTGATATCCTGGCTGATCTGAAGGAATGCTGGTTTCATGACTTTCCGCTCGTTCTCAAACGAGACATCTTATACACCGAGAAGAAATGGAATGGCCACGCGCCTGTAAAGGTTCCTGATTTCAAGGCTATGAAGGATAGCCTTATACCGGTAACAATTATCTGCCATACAGGCAAAGCGGATATTTCCGTGTTCCGCCGTTCAAAATACGACATCGATCTTCTTCGTAAGCTCGGTGAAATACAGGGCGGCTGGATGACAACAGAGAAAGTGCGATTCAAGGCTGAGAACGACCGGAACTATAACTACTACTGGCTTGTGGATCTTTGCGTCCGAGACACGCTGGGATTGACACCAGCAGAAAACAAATCTCTGAAGTCCCTTGGAAAAGTCATAGGGAAACCTAAGATCGAACTCCCAGGCAATACCATCGAACATATGGCTGCTTATGCTATCACGGATCCGGCCGGATACTATGAATATGCAATGAATGACGCCGATATCGTCGTTTCCTTCTGCTCAGAACTGTTCCTGTGCAACAGGGCAGTTCCTATGACTTTATCAAGCGCGGCAGCGTCATCCATGTACAAAAGCATCAAACGATACTTCGGTGTTACCGGAAGAGCCGAATACGACAGAATTTACAGGGGGTTGGAAGAATTGGATGAAGGTAGTGTCCCGTCAAAGGATGAATGTATGAAGTTTTTGAAAGCAACAAGATATGTCCCGATCCGGGATAACCCGGATGCCAAGCTTGTCTCTGAATTCTTCGAAGAGGCCTATACCGGCGGTTTCAACGCATCTTTCTATATCGGATGGATCACAGAACTGACAACAGATTTTGACCTTCAGAACGCCTATCCGACTGCGATGGCAAATATCATCGATATCGACTGGTCAAAGCATGTCCGGGACTTTCCACGGAATTATGAATTGTCCCTGCAGGATCTGGCCAGTCCTCTTATTCCCGCGGTGTCTGTCGGGGACTTTGATTTTCCGGATGATTGCTACTGTCCGAACATCCCCGTTCCCGTTAAAGGCGGTATGAAGATCTACCCCAGGCATGGAAGGAATGTATATATGGCCGGTCCGGACATATATCTCGCTCTTCGGCTCGGTGCCAGGATTACTGTTTTCCGCGGATTCACCTGCATGATGCGGCAGACAAAAAAGGGAAAGCCCTCCCAGTGCCTTGCCTACGCCGTCACGAACCTCGTACAGGATCGTATGAAGGCAAAAGTCATATATAAAGACAATCCACTGGTGGAGAAGAGCCTGAAAACGATGGTCAATTCCTGTTACGGAAAGACTGCTCAGAACGTGAGCCCCAAAACACGTTACAGTGCAAAGCTTATGGGTCGGGTCGATTCGGAACCTTCCGTTGTTACGAGTCCTTATCATGCGACTTATACAACTGCCCTGGTCCGGTGCATGCTGATCGCCTGTATTAATCAGCTTCATAATATGGGATATCACGTCTACTCGGTTACTACAGACGGATTCATCACCGACGCACCGACAGAAGTTGTCAGGAAGTTAGATGCCTATGGATTCTCGCAGATATTCCAGAACGGCAGATACATACTGAACCAGACCAATGAGGACTGCGAAGCAAACCAGGTATGGGAACCGAAACATTATAACGATGTTTTCCTGAACATTACGACGCGCGGAAATGTCGCCGTGAACGATGGCGGCGTCCTCGCTCACAATTCCTACGTCACCGGGGAAATCAAAGACAGCCGGGCTGACCGCGATGCCTATATCATCGCTGTTCTTTCCCGTGAAGGCCGATTGAAATGCCCTACAAAAGTATGGACAGAGTTCTCGGAGATCGTAGAGAGAAAACATGATTTTCATGTTACCGAAACGATCCGGCAGCTCTCCATGAATTTTGACTATAAGCGCTGCCCGATTATCGAAACAGCCTGTGATACGCCCGTCCATTATGCAAGTGCAGACGGACGATTTTCAGTTGATACGGTAATTGCGGAATACGATACCCGGCCCTTTACAAATATTGAGGAATTCATGAACTATCGGATGACCATGCAGAATGAGGACTGCGTTAAAGTAACTGCGGATCTGGAAAGGGTGAAGGTAAAATCCACTGTTAAATCCAAAGGATATATCGGCCATGACCTTAACAGAAAGGTCCTTCTTTCCATCCTCATGGGATATCGTTCCGGAATATATCAGATACCTGTCCTTGACGGTCTGAAGCAGTCTGCCGTCGTTGAAACAGTCAATTCTTGGGGGATTGCCGAAATCACCTTAAGCGACTGGAAGAACTGTTCACGAAGCAAACGGCAGGAAAACATGCTGCCGAGAGATGTGATCGAAGAGACTCTGCAAAGTATTTTGCAGATTTCCCGTGAGCAATCTGTAGATAAAACTGTAGACAAAACCCTCGCAGAGCCCAATACCTTTTGAACATGGTCAAAAGTAGTATTGGGTTACTGCTTTTGCTGGGGTGGAATTATACCAGTTGATCACATTTTTTACAGTTTTGCATACATTGGTCAAACCAACAAAAGAAGGAGGGGTGGACATGAAAGTTACGATCAGCACACATAACGGAAGCGCTGCCCATAGGGAACACAACATACGGAAGAAATGCGTGGCTTCCAAACAGCCTCATATCGATATGAATGGTGTCCATGAAATCTGGAGAGACGAGACTGCCAGAGCGGCATATCACCGGATATTTGACGATGCTGTGAAGCGGTACAATGCTCGGCAGAAGAGGGTGGACCGGCAGATTACCAATTATTATTCACAAATTGAAAAAGATGAGAAAAAGCATCCGGTCTATGAAATGATCATTGGTATTTACGGTAAAGACGAATACGGTGATCCCATATGTTCTCCTGAGACAGGATACGAAATCATGAAAGAGTTTTTCCAGGGATGGGATGCCCGGAATCCGAATCTGGAACTGATCGGTGCATATTATCACGCTGACGAAGAAGGAGAGCCGCACGTCCATCTGGATTATATTCCGGTTGCCCATGGTTACAAAAACGGCATGGATACCCAGAGCGGTCTGGTAAAAGCATTGGGAGAAATGGGCTTTTTCAAAGCCGGAAAGGAAACGGCTCAGATCCAATGGGAAGCCCGAGAAAACAAGGTACTGGAAGATCTCTGCAAGTCAAAAAATCTCGTTGTGGATCATCCGGAAAAGGACGGATCAAAGCACCTTCATACCGACCTTTACAAAACGAAGCAGGAACTGGAAAAGGCAAGCGAAAATCTGCATACTACACTTACCGAAACCAGGCAAGCGGAAAGGCAGCTAATAGAACTTCAGGAGAAGGAGCAACTGGCCCGCGATGCTGCTGAAACTGCGGAAAAGGAAAAACAGAAAGCAATCTGGGATGCGGATGACGCAAAGATCAAAGGAAATGTTTTTGAAGAAGCCCAGAAAGCCTTGGAACGGACGAGGGCGGAATGTGCTTCTCCAGCGGTGCGGATCCTGAAAGAGACCGAAGGCAAGACTGGTCTGTTCGGGTCAACAGAAGCAACCGTCACGATCAGGAAAGTAGATTACGATCGTTTGCAACAGAACTATGAGGATGTACGTCGGGCTGAAAAGATGTATCAAAATGTTCTGGATGTAAAGGAGGAGATGAAACATGCTGCAACGGTCCGGTTCACCAATTTGTATGACTCAAAAGAAATTGCGACGAGTGCGAGAGTGTTAGAAAAGGAAAAAGAAATCAACGAGCTACGGGCTGAACTTGCAGACATAAAAGAAAGATTTGAAGATGCACAGAGAGAAATACAGAAACAGGATCTGATCATCGCCAATTTAAAAAAGAAATTATCTGAATATAACTCAATTATCCGATTTTTCCCGGATAAATGGAAACGCATGATGTTCGAAACAACACGTCTCCGGGAAATGGAAGCTCTTTATGAAAGAGGAGAGTTCCATTACCACTATTACTCCGGCGAGAGATATCTCTACGTAAATTGCCGGGAAGTTAGTGAAAAGGAATTTCTTCGGGACTACCTCAGCGAATGTCATAAATACGATGTGAAACCCAAAAAGGAAATGGATGACCGGCTGATAGAGCTGACCAAACCAAAGGATCCGTATCCGGTGTTCCGTTTGTAAACTATTCATAGGTGTTACGAAAAGAGATGGTTTCGTTGACACCTGAAATGTCGCCAGCTGCCACCCAAAAACACATAGTTTTTGTACAAGAAATTACACACACCTTTTCTTTTAC
>CADBMM010000015.1 GCA_902795795.1 uncultured Lachnospiraceae bacterium
AAAATTCATTACCGCGTTCTTCAGAAACGCAGCGGTCCGCGATGAAGTCACGGATCTTCTGGACAACAGAGGCGGCCTTATGGCAGGTATCTGCAACGGCTTCCAGGCTCTCATAAAGCTCGGCCTCGTACCGTTCGGAAAGATCATCGACACGGACGAGCACTGCCCGACGCTTACCTTCAATACCATCGCAAGGCACCAGTCGAAGATCGTCCGCACAAGTATCGCATCGAACAAATCTCCATGGCTGGCACATACAAAACCGGGCGAGATCTACACGGTTCCGATCTCCCACGGTGAAGGCCGCTTTATCGCTTCCGAAGCGATGATAAGGGATCTAGCGGCAAAGGGACAGATCGCTACGCAGTACGCCGACCAGGACGGACAGCCGACAATGGATATCCATTACAATCCGAACGGATCCATCTGCGCGATCGAAGGCATTACCTCACCCGACGGACGCGTCCTCGGAAAGATGGGCCACTGCGAACGTATCGGCAGCGGACTCTACAAGAACGTACCGGGTAATTACGACATCGGAATGTTCAAGGCAGCGGTGGAATATTTCAAGTAAAAAACAGATAATACATGAAATTGGCGGCAGGGGACGTTTTCCCTGCCGCCAGTCCGTTCATTGAATGAAAGCACGGCAGATGAGACAGGATTATTATGAGGGGATCGATCACCATGAAATAATACCGGAGCAGTGTAGTCAGCGTGATCTTGCTTTCGTCATACACCACTTTGACGGTCTCGGCGTGCCCGCTGCTTGCGCACACATCCTGATAGCTCGGAGCCGGATCCGGCCCGTTTGCGTAACCGACTTCGGTCGATACTACCCCGTCAAACTGCTTTAAATACTTTTCAACGCCTCAGAAACATCCTCCGGCCAAATATATCGTTTGCATATCTTTCTCCTGACTATTTATTTACTAGTAAAGCACCTGCACAAGATGCTGTCGTGTTTTCTTGTGACTTACGGATATTTATCACATTTCAATTTTATTTAAAACAATTCGTTGTCACGGTGGTAAGAATCTGACTGTCTTTAAAAATATTGAGTACAATATCTCTAAACTGTTTCTTTGAGGGAGTAAGATGGTCTTCACGCCAGGCGATCATACCTGTAAAGGCGCCATCTGATTTCGGCATCTCTTTGAAGACCATGGCGGAAGAAACCGAATTCAGTGCAGAGCTTGGAATAATGGTGATCCCAAGTCCGCTGTTCGCACCGAGTAGGGTGGCTTCCATTGAATTATAGTACGCTGAAATATTCGGATCAAACCCGTTTGATTTGCATGTTTGGATTATTGAATCATATAAAAGGGGACCAACCGACGGCTGAAAGATCAAAAAAGGAACTTCCTGAAGACGATCCCAATCCATTGACTGGATCAGATTTCTGTATTTTTCATGTCCGCATAAAGAGAGAGAAGTTGTATTGGTTTCGATATATTTATAATTGCTAAGTCCCTGAAGGGATTCAACAAAACCGAAATAATAATCATAATTTGTACTTCGCAATGCTTTTCCGAAATCATGGCCGGTAAACTGATTGATGGAGAATACAAAATGAGGGGCTTTCTGTGAAACTATTTCCAATACAGAAGAAATGATTCGGGTTTCATTGCTAAGACAGGCTATGGTTATCTTGTCGATCTGTGAGCGATCAATTTGAGACATCCTTTTCAGAATGGCACTTTCTTCGGCAACAGTATTTTTCGCATAATCCAAAAACTCTTCACCGGCTTCTGTCAAGGTCACGCCATGCGTATTTCTGTTCAAAAGTTTGCACCCCAGATAAGCCTCCAACTTGTCTATCTGTCGGGAGATCGCCGGCTGTGAAATGAAGTTTTCGGCTGCAGCCTCCGTAAAATTAAGATGTTTCGCGACGGAAATAAAATAGTTAAGCTGTTGAGTTTTCATAATAATCCTCTGTTGAAAAAACAATCGTCAACAACTTATATCATACTATAGGTAGATCCCAATGTGAAATAAAAAATGAATGGAAATGACTTTTGGTTATAACCAAACTACGTTTTTTGCATTTCACTTTATTATCCGGGGGAAATATAATTTATATACCTTTATATATAATTTAAGAAAGGAAGAAAAAATATGAGAAAGTTTAGAAAACTTATGGTAGCTGCTCTTGTTGTAGCAATGGCGGCAGCAACTGCAACTTCTTTTGCAGGAACAGTATCGGCAGCTGACGAAGATACAGTAACACTCCGTTTCTCTTCCCAGCATGCAGAAACGAACAGCACCTATCTTGCTATCCAGCATCTGGCAGACGAAGTCTTCGAAAAGACCGAAGGCCGTGTAAAGATCGAGATCTACGGAAACAGCCAGCTTGGTGCAGCAACCGAAAACCTGACAATGCTTGATACTGATGTTTGCGATATGGTATGGACATCTTCAGCATTCTTTGCAGGACAGTTCCCATATTCAGAGGCTATGGAACTTCCGATGATGGGTATCAAGAACAGCATTGACGGAACCAACATCTACTGGGATGTTATGGAGAAGTTCCCGGAGCAGTTTACAGAATTTGACGACTATTATGTATGGTGTGCATACGTTGCGCCGGCGACCTGTATCGGAGCGACAAACGTTATGATCGAGTCCATAAGCGATTTGGCTGGTTTAAATCTTCGTGCCGCTGCCGGAAACAATGCCGCTGCTGTTACCGCATGGGGCGCTGCACCGGTCGCCATTGCACCGTCAGATCTTTATATGGCTCTTCAGAAGGGTGTAGCAGATGGTTGGACATTTAATGCATCAACTCTGGATTCCTGGAAACTTGGCGAAATCACAAAGAGCGTTATAGACTGCGGTCTTAGCTATTCACAGATATTCATGCTGGCTTCCAAGGATGATATCGAAAAGCTCAGCGAAGAAGATCAGGCTGTTCTTGCGGAAGTCGGCGGACGTGCAGGATCTCTCTACATGGCAGAGCAGACCGAGCAGGAAGCAAATGACGCTATCAAGCATTATACTGAAGCAGGTGGTACCTTTACAGTAGTCGGTGAGGGAGATGCACTCTATGAAGAGCTGGCCGCTCCGCTTGCAGGTATCGTAGATGAGTGGATCGCACGTGTCAGCACCGATGATTTCGATGCAACACAGGTAGTTGAATTTATTAAAGAGCGTGTTGCCGAGTATTAATTGAAATCTGAAATATTTTTCTCCAGATGAAATATTTAATTGCAGATCGCTGCCCGCATATCCGGGCAGCGACTGCTCGTACAGAAAGGGAAAATAGTATATGAATCCTGTACTGGTAGGAAGCATAGCCCTGATCGTAATGGTCATTCTGCTTTTCCTCGGAATGAACATAGGTCTGACGTTTTCCATCGTCGGATTTATTGCCTATGCGCTTATCGTTTCTCCGCAGGGCGCTTCCGGATTGTTAAGAACGCAGTTTTATATTGCGGCTTCAAATTATTCATTTTGTGTTATTCCTTTATTTATCCTTATGGGAGAGTTCTGTTTCCGTTCCGGTATGAGCAGCGGTCTGTATGATGCAGCCAGCAAATGGCTGAACTGGCTTCCGGGCGGACTGGCTTGCGCGAACGTCGTAGCCTGCGCTGTATTCGGAGCTATCTGCGGTTCTGTAGCGGCGACAACAGCCACGATGGGAACCGTAGCGATGCCTGAAATGAGAAAAAAAGGTTACGCCAATACACTTTCGACCGGTTCTGTGGCGGCCGGCGGAACCTTAAGCGTTCTTATTCCTCCCAGCACCATGTTCATCCTTTACGGAATTTCCGCAGAGGTTTCAATAGGCAAACTGTTCAGCGCCGGTATACTTCCGGGTATTATCTGTGCAGTGATCATGTGCGCGACCATCGTGCTCTGGGTTAAGAAAAACCCGTCAGCCGCTCCGGAAAAGGAGCATTTTTCATGGCATGAACGTCTGGCATCCCTGAAAGGGATCATCGGTATCGTTATCCTTTTCGTTGTGGTACTTGGCGGTATGTTCAGCGGACTGTTTACCGTTAACGAAGCATCGGGTATCGGCGCAGTTATGGCAGCCGTTATCATGGCGATCCGCAAACAGATGACCTGGAAAAACTTAAAAGCCAGTCTTTTCGCAACGATCCGCACGACGGGTATGGTATATCTGCTGCTGATGGGTTCTAACGTTATGGTCTCATTCCTGTCGGTCAGCAACATTCCGACAGCGCTTTCGACATTTGTAAGCACCTTGAATATATCAAAATATGTTCTGATCACGGCGATCATTATCCTTTACGTATTCCTGGGATGCTTTATGGACGGATGCTCGATCATCCTTCTGACTACGCCGATCTTCCTTCCGATCGCCCTGATGCTTGGATTTGACGCTATCTGGTTCGGTGTCATCATCACCCTGGTTACACAGATTGGTGCGATCACGCCTCCGGTCGGATTGAGCTGCTATGTTCTGTCGGGCGTTGTCAAGGACATTCCGCTGACAACGATCTTCCGCGGAATCGTGCCGTTTATCTTCTCATTGCTGATCACGATCTTTCTGCTTGTTGTGTTCCCGTCAATGGCGACCTGGTTTCCGTCGATGATGGCCTGAAAGGAGAAAACATGATAGATAAATTAAGAAATTTTGTGAATAAAATCTCAACGCTCCTTGGATGGGTCAGTTGTTTGTTTGTAGTGATCGTTTCCGTATTTATCGTTGTTTCAGTATTTATGCGTTATGTACTGAAGAATCCTTTCATTGGATCTACAGAGATCGTGGAATGCATGATGGCAGTTATGGTATTTTCCTGTCTGGCGTACACCCAGTCTACAAAAGGACATATCAATATAATCATGATACTGAGGATCTTACCGGTGCGCGCGGCTATGGTCATAAATGCGCTATGCATGCTTGCCATTACCGTGTTCAGCGGATATGCGACTTACTGTCTGTTTTTGCAGGCGCAATATGCAGGAAAGAAGCATCTCATTAGTGCGCTGGTACACATTCCTTATTCACCGTTCTATTACATTGCGACCATTTGTATGATCGTTTTCACGCTTGTATTGCTTGCAGATACCATCATTGCGTTTGCGGCGATCGGTAAAAACAAGTATCAGGAAGAGATCAAGGGATCCTGGAATTAATTTGTAGCAAGATATCTAAGGCGGCAGGCTTTCCTGCCGTCTTTTTTAGTGGCAGAGGAAGGAAAAATGCGGCAGAAATGCGCCTAGTGTACAGCCTTTTTCGGGGGTCAAGTTTGTTAATAAGATAACTATCATGTTAGCGTAGACTAACGAATATTAAATGTTATATAGTAAAATTTAGTAAAACTGATTTGCCTGTTTACGGGCGCAAAAGTATCAGGAAGGTGTTTTTCATATGGAAGATTATACCAAGTATAAGCTGAAGGCGAAGGAAGAGCTGGAGCCGCTTTTTAAAGGTTCCGGGAACATCTTCGTTGTCGCCTGCAACAAGTGCTTCAAGGAATTCGAGACGGACAACGAGCCGGATCTTGATGAATTCCTGGGCATTGCTGCTGAGCAGGGGAAGACCGTTACAGGTTCCATGAAGGTGGATTTCCTCTGCAACTACACCCAGACGCAGAAAGCACTTAAAGATGCCATTCCCGAAGGAACGGAAAGCATTTTTGTAGTTTCCTGCGGCCTCGGTATCCAGACGGTGGCCGACATTGAAGATATGCCGGTATACGCAGCTGCGGATTCCCGTAACTACAGAGGACATCACGGAATGGCGCTTACGAAGAAGCGCTGCGATGCCTGCGCACAGTGCTACCTGAACATCACAGGCGGTATCTGCCCGATCGTTGACTGCTCAAAGAGCCTTGTCAACGGACAGTGCGGCGGAGCTAAAGACGGCAAGTGCGAAGTAGATCCGAACAAGGACTGCGCATGGCAGAAGATCCAGGAAAGACTGGAAGAGCAGGACCGTCTGCAGGAGCTTAAGGAACAGCCCGTACAGATCCGCGACTATTCCAAGGTCAACTTCAAGGTCGTCAACGATTACGTTAAATCCATCAGGGATTCCAGATTCGACGGCTATTACGGCGGCGTTCATCCGCTTGAGAGAAAAGAATTCACCGAGAGCATTCCGCTCAAGAAATTCCCGGAGCCGAAAACGGTCATCATTCCGCTTTCAATGCATGCGGGAGCACCGGCTACTCCTGTCGTACAGGCCGGAGACAAGGTCTGCGTTGGCACGAAGATCGGTGAATCTGGCGGCTTCATAAGCAGTACGATCCATTCCAGCGTCAGCGGTACGGTCGAAGCGGTTGAAGAAAGAATGCATCCGAACAAGGGCATGGTAATGTCCGTTGTTATAAATTCCGACGGCAAGGATACCGTCGATCCCGCAGTGCAGCCCCATGGCGCGCTTGAGGATCTTACTCCGGACGAGATCGTTGAGATCATCCGCGAGGCAGGTATCGTAGGCATGGGCGGCGCCGGCTTCCCGGCAGCTGTCAAATTAAAGCCCGGCAAGCCGATCGACGCAGTACTTCTCAACGGCTGCGAATGCGAGCCGCTGCTTACTGCTGATCACCGCGTAATGCTGGAGTTTGCAGATGATGTCATCTTCGGTCTTAAAGCGATAATCAAGGCCGTTGACGCACCGAAGGGCATTATAGTTGTAGAAGATAATAAACCGGACGCAATAGCTCTCCTTCAGGAGAAAACGGCCGGCATAGAGAACATCGAGGTATTCCCGGTACGCACCAAGTACCCGCAGGGCGCTGAAAAAATGCTCATCAAGCATGTTATGGGCAGAATGGTTCCCAGCGGCGGACTTCCTGCAGATGTAGGCGCCGTTGTCTGCAACATCAGCACGACAAAGGCTATTTCCGATGCGATCCAGACAGGCATGCCGCCTGTAGAGCGTGTCGTGACCGTCACCGGCGAAAAGATGAAGAACCCGGGCAACTTTATCGTAAAGATAGGTACCAACATCCAGGATCTCATCGATTACTGCGGCGGCGTAACTGACGAAGACGTATGGATCAAG
>CADBMM010000016.1 GCA_902795795.1 uncultured Lachnospiraceae bacterium
GGGTATGTTTATCATTGAGGCTACAGGCGGAATGATCTTCACGACATACTATGTCAGTCTGTCGATCTTTCTGGGATTCGCGCTCACATTCCCGGAGCAGAAGATGCTGCTTTTCTTTATCATTCCGATAAAGATCAAATACCTGGCGCTGTTTGATATAGCATATCTGATCTATTCTATGATAAGAACGCCTTACTGGGCTTTGAGGGTACAGATCCTTTGTTCAATGTCATCGTTTATCGTGCTCCTTATACTGATCGGTCTTTCAAAGTCGAAGCAGAAACGCATAAGCGCAAGCTTCAAAAATGCCTATAACAGCGGCACGAAGGCCGCGGCCGGCGGCAGACAGCAGACCTATAAAAAAGCAGTCAGCCAGGGACAGGCAAAAGCCGGTTATTTCCACAAATGCCATATATGCGGACAGACTGATGTTTCCAACCCGCAGCTTGAGTTCAGATACTGCTCGAAATGCAATGGAAATTATGAGTATTGCCAGAACCATTTATTTACACATGAACATATACAATGAGGACCGGAAAAATGACACTAAATGAAATAATAGACGCGAATAAAGACAATATCGTCCAGACGCTGCGTGAAGTCATAAGGATCCCAAGCGTCCAGGGAACACCTGAAGAAGGTGCTCCTTACGGAAAAGAAGTCAGGAATGCCCTTGATTATATGCTTGACAAGGCAAACGAGCTCGGACTTCATACAGTGAATTTTGATGGACAGGTCGGATATGCGGAGTATGGTAAAGGTGAGCTTGTAGCTGTCGTAGCGCACCTGGATGTCGTACCTGCCGGAGATGGCTGGATCCACGATCCGTTTGGCGGTGAACTGGAAGAAAATGTTGTTTTCGGACGAGGCGCCGTGGATGATAAAGGACCGGCAGTGGCGTCTCTTTACGCGCTTCATGCGGTAAAGAAATCGGGCCTTAAGATAAACCGCAGGATAAGGGTCATGTTCGGAACGAACGAAGAGACCGGATCGGGGGATATGGAATACTTCTTCGGACACGGCGGCGAACAGCCGGTCATGGGATTTACGCCCGACGGTTCTTACCCTCTTATATACGGTGAAAAAGGTATAGTCATAGAAGAACTTAAAAAGAGTTATACGCAGGACGGCGCCCAGGCCAGGCTTCTTGAAATAAAGGGCGGTACAGCTCACAACGTGGTACCTTCAAAGGCTCATGCGATCATAGAGTGTACGGAGGAACTTGCGAAAGAGCTGGAAAAATGCGGCGGAGAAGGCGTAAGCATAACCAGGACTGAAAACGGCGTAAGGATAGACGCCGAAGGAGTCAGCGCACACGGAAGCACTCCGGAGAAAGGCGTGAACGCCATCGGAAGACTGATAAATGCGCTTAAGGACATTCCGTTTGCCAAAGAACTTGCCGAAGGCATCCGTTTCATCAATGATAAGATCGGCATGCAGACGAATGGTGAAAATCTGGGGATCAACCTTAAAGATAATATTTCCGGAGAACTGGTGCTCAATCTTGGCACGATCGAGGGCGATGAGAACGAATTCGCATTCGGCGTGAATTACAGATATCCTGTCACCTGCAGGATCGAGGAATGCGCTCCGTTATTCAATGACGCTTTTTCGAACGCCGGCTTTTCCGTCATATCCCAGATCCATGAACCGGCACTTTACGTAGATCCTTCGAGCAAGCTTGTCAGCACGCTTATGGACGTATATAAAGAGCAGACAGGTCTTGATGGAGAACCGTTCTGCATCGGCGGAGGCACATATGCGAAATCAGTAAACAATATAGTCGCTTTCGGACCGGTATTTCCCGGAGATCCTGACAGAGAGCATAAGGCTGAGGAATGCATAGAGGTAGACAACCTTATGGCAAACGCCAGAGTTTACGCAAATGCGATGTACGCGCTGGCAAAATAAGGCCTGCAGCTTTTCAAACCTTTTAATCGTTTTTTCTTGATTTAAAACGGTCAAAGTGATATTGTAATTTCTAACGGGATTAAAGGAGGTATGACCTATGATTTTAGCCAGCAGCACAGGATCCGGAAATGTGACCATGATCCTTATACTGGTCGTTATGATCGCGCTTATGTACTTTATGATGATCCGTCCGCAGAGTAAAGAGAAAAAGAGGATGGAAGCAATGCTTGCATCTATGGATATAGGGGACGCAGTCCTTACATCCAGCGGATTCTACGGAGTCATAATAGAGATAACAGCCGATGATGTTATCGTTGAATTTGGAAACAATAAAAACTGCCGTATTCCGATGAAAAAGTCGGCTATCGTACAGGTCGAGAAACCTGGCGGAGCGGCGGCACCGGCACCGGTAAGCACCAAGCCTAAAAAAGAAAAAGCGGCTGCAGCAGAGGAAAAAGCTGTAGAGGAAGTAAAGGCCGTAGAAAAGGAAGCGGCTCCCGGACAGAACGAAGAAGCCGCAGAGAAAAAAGACGAATGATCAATACAGCCTGTTGTGATATTACGTCACAGCAGGCTGTTGAACTTTTATCTAATGTTGCAGTAAATACGAGAACCAAAGAAGCAATTGCAGGAGATTATTATGGGAAGAGTTTATAATTTTTCAGCTGGCCCGGCAGTTCTGCCGGAAGAGGTCATCAAACAGGCACAGGAAGATCTTTTCGATTATAAAGGCTGCGGAATGTCCGTTATGGAGATGAGCCACAGATCTAAGGTGCTTGAAGAGATCATAAATACGGCAGAGGCGGATCTTCGCGAGCTGGTCGGTATCCCGTCCGATTATAAAGTCCTTTTCCTTACAGGAAGCTGCAGCCATCAGTTCTCCGCCATACCCATGAACCTTATGAAGCATGGCGAGGCTGATTATATCATCACCGGACAGTGGGCTAAAAAAGCCTGGAAGGAAGCTCAGA
This sequence comes from uncultured Lachnospiraceae bacterium, assembly GCA_902795795.1. Classification (GTDB taxonomy): domain Bacteria; phylum Bacillota; class Clostridia; order Lachnospirales; family Lachnospiraceae; genus Alectryocaccobium. Next base: position 2,883 of record CADBMM010000016.1, read on the forward strand.
AATACGGCAAAGCCAACGTAATAGCTTCCTCTGAGGACAAAGTGTTCTCATATATTCCGGACTGCTCCGACCTGGATGTTTCTCCGAATGCCGATTATGTCTATATTTGTGAAAATAACACTATTTACGGAACAAAGTTCAAGACTCTGCCGAACACAAAAGGCAAGGATCTGGTAGCTGATATGTCCAGCTGCTTCCTTTCAGAACCTTTTAATATCAGAGACTATGCGATCGCATACGGCGGCGTACAGAAAAATATCGGTCCGGCAGGCCTTGTTATCATGATAATCAGGGAAGATCTGATCACGGACGATGTGAATCCGATGACACCGGTCATGCTCAAGTTCAAGACCCAGGCAGATGCGGATTCCCTTTACAATACGCCAAACTGCTTCAGCATTTATATCTGCGGCCTTGTATTCAAATGGCTTAAGGCAATGGGCGGACTTTCCGTAATGAAGCAGAGAAATGAAGAAAAGGCAAAGGTCCTTTACGACTATCTCGATTCCAGCGAGCTCTTTAAGGGCACAGTCGAAAAAGCTTCAAGATCGATAATGAACGTTCCTTTCATTACCGGAAACGCGGATCTCGATAAAAAGTTCATTGATGAAGCCGGAAAGAACGGGTTCGTCAATATCAAGGGACACAGGACAGTAGGAGGAATGAGAGCCAGCATTTACAATGCAATGCCGCTTGAAGGCGTTAAGTCGCTTGTCGATTTCATGAAAGCGTTTGAAGAGGAGAATAAGTAATAATGAAATACACGACACTCAATAATATTGCCCAGGTAGGACTTGATTATTTTACAGAGAGTTTTGAAGAAACAGATGATATAAACGATGCCGAGGTCGTGCTTGTACGTTCGACGGACATGAAAAGCATGGAAATGCCCGAAAAGCTGCTGGCGATCGCCCGCGCAGGTATCGGTGTAAACAATATCCCGCTTGATAAATGTGCTGAAGAAGGAATCGTTGTATTCAATACTCCGGGCGCCAACTCAAACGGTGTTAAGGAACTCGTTATCGCCGGAATGCTCCTTGCATCCCGCGATATAATCGGCGGCGTTGAATTCGTTCGCTCCGAAGCGGGCAATCCGGAAGTTGACAAGATCGTAGAAAAGAAAAAGAAAGCCTTTGCCGGCTGTGAGATCAAGGGCAAAAAGCTTGGAATCATCGGTCTTGGAGCTATCGGACAGCAGGTCGCAAACGCAGCCGAGCATCTTGGAATGGATGTATATGGCTACGATCCCTATCTTTCGATCGATGCAGCCTGGAATCTTTCCAGGAAGGTGCACCATATTACAAATGTCAACGATATCTACAGGACCTGCGATTATATAACGATCCATGTTCCGCTTCTTGACAGCACGAAGGGAATGGTCGGAAAAGAAGCTATCGACCTTATGAAAAAGGGCGTTGTCGTTCTCAACCTTGCCCGCGACCTTATTGTGGATGAAGAAGCGATGGTAGAAGCGCTCAAGGCAGGCAAGGTAGCAAAATATGTAACCGATTTCGCAAATCCCACGATCGTTTCCGCACCGAACACGATCATCACTCCGCACCTGGGAGCTTCAACGGAAGAATCCGAGGACAACTGCGCGATGATGGCAGTAAGACAGGTAGTTGATTTTATCGAAAACGGCAACATCAGGAATTCAGTGAACTATCCGAGCTGTTCTCTTGGCTTCTGCGAAGCTCCGTGCAGGATCGCTATATGCCACAAGAACATCCCGAATATGATCAGTTCCTTTACGCAGATCCTTGGCGATGCAGGCCTCAACATCAGCAATTTTGCGAATAAGAGCAGAGGCGAATACGCATATTCGCTCCTTGATCTTGACAGCAAGGCCAGCGATGAAGTGATCACCCGCCTTGGAGAAGACGAAGGAGTAATAAAAGTCAGAGTAGTAAAATAACCGGAGGGAAGTATGGCGATAATCAGACCATTCAAAGCGCTCAGGCCGAGATGGGATCTGGCATCAAAAATTGCGGCTCTTCCTTATGACGTGTATTCCGAAGAAGAAGCGCGAAAGGCTGTGGAAGGAGATAACTACTCCTTCCTGCGCATCGACCGCGCAGAGACCCAGTTCCCGGTCGGACAGGATATGTACGCTAAGGAAGTATATGAAAAAGCCTCTTCCATGATCAGGGATATGGAAAGCAAAGGGGAGTTCGTAAATGACGGGTCCCCTTGTTTCTATGTATATGAGCTGACCATGGACGGACGTATCCAGACCGGACTCGCCGCCTGTTCCGCAGTTGATGACTATATTAACGGCGTGATCAAAAAGCATGAAAATACCCGCAGGGAGAAGGAAGAGGACCGTGTAAGACATGTCGATACATGCAATGCGCAGACAGGACCGATCTTTTTAGCCTACCGCGGAAATGACAGTATAAACGCCCTGATAGAAAAGAACAAGCAGGGTGAGCCGGACTGTGATTTTACTAGAGAAGGCAATATCCGCCACAGAGTGTGGACGATAAGCGACAAAAACGATATCGAAGCGCTCGTGCAGGAATTTGCAAAGCTTGACAGCACATATATTGCCGATGGCCATCACAGGGCCGCGTCGGCAGTCCGTGTCTCGCTTATGAGACGCGAAGCAGATCCTGATCATACCGGGGACGAGGAATACAATTACTTCCTTTCCGTTCTGTTTCCGGCCGATCAGCTTAAGATCATGGACTACAACAGGGTCATAAAGACTCTTAATGGACTGAGCTGCGAAGAGCTTATCAGTAAGCTTTCTGAAAAGTTCGAGATCGGCGAAACGCAGGATCCAAAGCCGCAGAAAAAAGGCGAAATGGGTATGTATCTGCAGGAAAAATGGTACAGACTCAAGGTCAGAGATGAATTTGTATCTGATGATCCTGTGCAGGGACTGGATGTGGCATATCTGCAAAGAGAAGTGCTTTCGCCGGTATTTGGTATAGATGATCCGACGACAGACAACAATATTGATTTTGTCGGCGGCATCAGAGGTCTTAAGGAACTGGAAAGACGCTGCCATGAAGACTGTGTCTGTGCTTTTGCAATGTATCCGACTGATATACTTGAGCTTTTCGGCGTAGCCGACGCGCATCTGCTCATGCCGCCAAAGTCTACATGGTTTGAGCCAAAGCTTTTAAGCGGATTGTTTATTCATAAAATCTGACGCTATCGGAAAGGTATTTATTAATGAAAGTAGCTAAAGAAAAATTATCGCGCACAAAGTATAAGGTCTACCTTATATTCTGGATCGCGTACTGGTGTGTGACTGCTTTTTTATTTTTTTCACATACCGGCGTAGTTCTGGGAGAGGCGGGCAAGAGGGGCGCCTTCGCATACGTCCTGTATTTCGGAACGGTCTCCTTTATGGCGTTCGCGATATTTTTCTGTTTCCATCGCTGGGGCAATTATTACAAAGAAAGAACGGAAACAGGCAAGGAGAAAAAAGAGCCCATACACTGGTATCATATCTCATATCTGATCGCTGCCTCATGCTACAGCTTCCTGATGATGGAGCTGATCAACAATACGGACAGCCTTAAGGAAATGAAGTTTATCTATGCGTTCGCGAATATCCTGGGCGGACTGATCATGGGCCTGATCTTTTTCTTCTGGTTCAATTCCCTGAGGAAGGCATGCCTGACGCTTATCATTTTCGCGACGACGATGAGCCTTATATTCTATTTTGTATATATTGCCAGAGGAACGGTACTGCAGCTTATAGATATTTTCAGTTTCAGGACTGCCTGGGATGTGGCTGACAGTTACGAATTTGTTTACACCAGATGGGTAACGGTATTTCTTGCGGGCAGTCTCAGTATTATTGCCATGATCCTGCACTGCAGCGACAGACAGATGGCGTACAGGCGTCCGGCGAAGATAATAATGAGGATCGGAATCCTCGGAGCCATGATAGCCGGCTTTTTCGGCTTTATCAACACAGGCTGGAACAACAAGCTCCTTGGGATCACGACGAATCTATGGAATCCTCATAAGACATACTCGGAAGTCGGAACGAACGTGGGCTTCTTCTGCGTTGCCAAATTCATGAATAACGAACCGCCGGAGGGATATTCCGCCAACAAGGTAAAAAGCGATGCGGAACAGTTCTGGAGCGCTTATGAGCCGAAGGACGAAGAGGTTACCACGACGCCCGTAAATATCATCGCGATAATGAATGAATCCTGGTCGGATTACCGCCATGTATATCCGGAACTTGAAACGACGGCTCCTTACATGGAATATTATGATTCCCTGGATGAAAACATAATCAAAGGCTTTACGATGGTCAATATTACCGGCGGCGGAACATCAAAGTCGGAGTATGAATTCCTTACCGGCAACTCCGGAAAACAGTATCCGGGTCTTGTGCCGTTCGTAAACTACTATACTCACGATCAGTATTCACTCGTTACCACGCTCGAAGCACAGGGATACAGAAGCATCGGCATCCACCCGAACAAAGGGACGAACTGGAACCGTATAAAGGCTTACGATTTCCTGAATTTTGACGAGAAATACTTTATAGATGATTTTCCGGAAGATGCCGCAAAGGAACGCGGTATGATCAGCGACATGGCGAACTACGAGTTCATTACAGATCTCGTTGAACAGAAGGAAGATCCAAACGAGCCGCTTTTCATATTCAATGTCACGATGCAGAATCACGGCGGATATAAGACCGCCAACTATAAGAATCTGGTCGAAGTCGTCGGATATGACAAGAGTGATGCAGGTGCGGTGAACCAGTATCTGACGGTCATAAAGAAATCGGATGACGCGCTCAAATATCTGATAGAATACTTCGAGAATGTTGAAGAGCCTACCATGATCGTAATGTTCGGCGATCATTATCCGGGCCTTTCAGACGACTTTGAGAAATATCTGTCGGGCAATGTCAAAGAAGACCTGCCGGACGAGGAGGAGACGCTTTATTACGAAACTCCTTTCTTCATCTGGACTAATTACGACATGGAAACGCAGACCGATGTTACGATCAGCAACAATTTCCTTGGCGAACTTGTAATGGAAAAGACCGGACTTCAGATGACGCCTTATCAGTATTATCTGCAGGATCTTCAGACGAAGATAAAAGGATACAACACCATAGGATATTATACCGTGGATGGCCAGTTCGTTTCATGGGATGACGCTGACGATGAGATGAATGCGCTTCTGAACCAGTATGAATGCTTCCAGTACAACGCACTTATGGAGAAGCTTAACAGAGCTGACTGGTTCTTCAAGATACCATAAAATTATCAGGGAGAAAAAAGATGATATCAGCCAACAACATAACGTTAAGAGTAGGCAAAAAGGCATTATTTGAAGACGTTAATATTAAATTCACCGAAGGAAACTGCTACGGGGTAATAGGTGCGAACGGAGCTGGCAAATCCACATTCCTGCGCATCCTTTCCGGGCAGCTGGAGCCTACGAACGGTGATGTTACCATAACTCCTGGACAGAGGCTTTCCTTCCTCGAACAGGATCATTTCAAATATGATGACTATACCGTCATGGATACGGTCATCATGGGCAACCAGCGCCTCTACGATATCCGGGAAGAGAAGGAGGCGCTTTACGCAAAGCCTGACTTTTCTGATGAAGACGGCATAAGGGCCAGCGAACTTGAAGCTGAATTCGCAGATATGAACGGCTGGGAAGCCGAGTCGGATGCAGAGACCCTGCTTAACGGTCTTGGTATAGAGACAGAGTTCCATTATGCGCTTGTCGGAAGCCTCACAGGTCCGCAGAGGGTCAAGATCCTTCTGGCCAGAGCGCTTTTCGGCAATCCCGATATCCTGCTTCTCGACGAGCCGACAAACCATCTGGACCTTGATGCCATAGCCTGGCTCGAAGAATTCCTGATCAATTTCGAGAATACGGTCATAGTCGTATCGCATGACAGATACTTCCTCAATAAGGTCTGCACCCAGATCGCCGATATCGACTACGGAAAGATCCAGCTTTACGCCGGAAACTATGATTTCTGGTTCGAGTCAAGCAGTCTTATCGTCAAGCAGATGAAAGAAGCTAACAAGAAGAAAGAGGAGAAGATCAAGGAGCTGCAGGAATTCATCTCCAGATTCTCGGCCAACGCCTCCAAATCGAAGCAGGCTACATCAAGAAAGAAAGCCCTTGAAAAGATCGAACTGGACGAGATCAAACCGTCAAGCAGGAAATATCCTTATATTGATTTCAGACCTGACAGATCCATCGGAAATGAAGTGCTCCAGGTCGAAAACATCTCAAAGACCGTTGACGGCGTAAAGATAATCGATAACATAAGCTTCACGCTCAGAAGAGAAGATAAAGTGGCATTTGTCGGCAGCAACGAGCAGGCCATTACCATGCTCTTCAAGATAATAATGGGTGAAGAAGAGCCGGACGAAGGTTTTTACAAATGGGGAGTCACGACCACGCAGGCGTATTTCCCGAAGGATTATACAAACGAATTCAGCAACGATCTGAATATTGCGGAATGGCTTACTCAGTATTCGGAGAACAAGGATGTAACATATGTAAGAGGTTTCCTCGGACGTATGCTTTTTGCCGGTGAGGACGGCGTAAAGAAGGTCAAGGTCCTCTCCGGAGGAGAGAAGGTCAGATGCCTTCTTTCAAAAATGATGATCTCCGGCGCAAACGTACTGGTCCTTGACGAACCTACGAACCATCTGGATATGGAATCCATAACTGCGCTTAACAACGGGCTGATAAAGTTCCCGGGAGTTATACTTTTCACCTGCCATGACCACCAGTTCGTAGAGACCACGGCAAACAGGATCATGGAGTTTACGCCTGAAGGAACTCTGATCGACAAGATCACGACATATGACGAATATCTTGCAGCAGATGAAGCGGCAAGGAAGAGACAGGTATTTACTATTACTGAATCACAAGAGGAAGATGACTGATGGATAAAGCACCCGTACTTATTATAATGGCGGCCGGAATGGGCTCCAGATATGGCGGACTGAAGCAGATGGATCCGGTTGACGATCATGGTAATGTAATTCTGAATTATTCCGTATATGATGCCGTTGAGGCCGGTTTTCGGGACATAGTTTTTGTTATAAAAGAAGAGAATGAAGCCGATTTCAGGACTCTCATTACGGATAAACTGGAAGATAAATGTAATGTTAGCCTGGCGTTCCAGAAGCTTGACGATATACCTGAGGGATATTCAGTGCCAGAAGGCAGAATAAAGCCATGGGGCACCGCGCATGCCGTCCGCGCATGCCGCGGCATTGTGGCAGGGAGGCCGTTTGCTGTCATAAATGCTGACGATTATTACGGCAGGACCGGCTTTAAAAAAATATATAATTTCCTGTTGAACGCAGAAGAAGGACAGTATGCGATGATAGGTTATTATGTAAAAAATACTGTCACGGAGAACGGGTATGTGGCAAGGGGCGTCTGCAAGACCGATGAAAACGGGTATCTCACGGAGATCCGTGAACGCACACGCATAGAGCAGCATAAAAATGCCATAGAATATACAGAAGACGGGGGCGTTTCATGGACTTATCTTCACCATGATACGCTTGTATCCATGAATTTCTGGGGATTTACGGCAGAGTTTATGGATCATATAGATCATCGCTTTAAACTCTTTATGGACGATCTGAAGAATCATGATCCTCTGAAAGACGAATACTTCCTTCCGGGCGTAGTAGAGCACCTTCTGCTTGAGAACAAATGCACGGTAAAGGTGCTTTCTACCGGTGACAAGTGGCACGGAGTAACCTATAAAGAAGATAAAGCCACGGTTGTAGAGGCACTGAAAAAGCTGCGCGACGCGGGACGATACGACGGAATCTGATAACAAACGGGAGATGCGCGGATGAGAAAACATACGGTTGTAATTACCATCGGATGTGCGGGACTGCTGATCGCGGCGTTCCTTCTCTTAAGATCCGATTACAGCACTTTTCTTTCCTGGTGGCTGGCCGTTCTGGCCATCGGGATAGCCTTTCTCCCTCTCACATCTCATCTTTTCAGGAGCTTTACGGACAGAGGCTGGATATTTTCCAAAGTATTCGGCATAGCTGTAAGCGGCTACCTCATGTTTGCTTTATGCGCTGCCGGGATAGCACCTTTTAATGCGGTCTTATGCATTGTCTGTGTGCTCATTGCGGCGGCAGTTTGTTTTGCTGTATTCTTGTTTCTTACTCGCAGAAAAGGTTCGGATTTCGGAGAAACGACACCGGAGATATCTTTTGAACTCATTCTTTTCGAAGAACTTCTGTTCATCCTTTTCTTCATGCTCTGGGCTTTTTTCACCGGATTCAAGCCGGAAGCCCTGTCAACGGAAAAATTCATGGATTATGGTTTTATGCAGACTATGATGCGTTCCGATACGCTTCCTGCGCCGGATATGTGGTATGCGGGCGAGACCATAAATTATTATTACGGCGGACAGTATTACGCAGTGTTCCTCACTAAGCTTACCGCTGCCAGAGTCGAGGTAACTTATAACCTCGCAAAAGCCCTGATCGCGGCCTTTGCATTTACGATGCCGTTTTCTATAGTATGGCATCTTTATAACGATCGTAAAGGAACACAAGTCAGAAAGCCAGCTGCCGCAGCGGCGGCCGGACTGCTCGGAGGCGCAGCCGTTTCACTGGCCGGGAATATGCACTATGTGCTGTACGGCCTTTTCGGCAGCACATTTAAGCTTTCCGGTTATGAAGACTATTGGTTTCCGTCATCCACCAGATATATAGGTCATAATCCTGAAAATGGCGATGCATGTATACACGAGTTCCCAAGCTACTCTTACGTTCTTGGCGATCTGCATGCCCATGTTGTAAATATCATATTCGTTCTGCTGTTCATCGGTCTGCTTTATGCATGGCTGCGGAACAGGGAGAATGAGAGAATAAAAGAAAATGCTTCAGGCCAAAACGCGGCAGGAATAATAATCTCGACTCTGAAGGATCCGTATCTCTGGATACTGGGGCTCCTTATCGGGATCTACAAATGGACGAATTACTGGGATTTTATAATCTATTTCACTGTTGCGTTGATCGCTTTTGTACTTCAGGCCATAAGACAGAACAGGGAACCGGCGATCGTTTCAGCTTTCCGGATATTAATAAGATTCGTAGTTATGCTGGCATTATCGATCGTTGCCGCGCTGCCGTTTACGATGACGTTTGACTCCATGTTCCAGGGAATCGCGCTTGCCGCGCATCATTCAGCGCTTTATCAGCTCGCTGTTCTTTGGGGCCTGCCGGTCATAAGCGTAGTGTTACTTTTCGTTTTCGTCCTTAAGGGAACATTAAGGCATGAAAGTGATCTTGAGTTCCCGGAAAGGACCGGTCCGGTCAAACGCTTTGTTTCCGGGATGACACTTTCGGATATGACAGCCCTTATGCTCGGGATCTGTGCCATCGGGCTTATAATAATACCGGAACTGGTGTATATTAAAGACATATACAGCGATGGGTATTCCAGATCAAATACGATGTTCAAGCTGACATATCAGGCGTATATAATGTTCGGAATGTCGATGATATATGCCATATTCAGGATATTCAGCGATGCGAAGAAGCTTGTTTCCGAAATAATATCAGTAGTTCTGATGACCGCTTTTTTATCGACATGCCTCTATTTCCCGTATTCAGTGGAATGCTGGTTCGGAAATGTACTGAATACCGACGGTTACAAAGGACTTGACGCAGATGCATTTCTGACGACAACGATCCCGGATGACGCAGGAGGAATATACTGGCTGCAGGACAATGTGCAGGGTTCACCTGTCGTTCTGGAGGCTAACGGCACAAGCTATACGCAGTATTGCCGGGTCTCGGCCATGACCGGACTGCCGACTGTGAGCGGCTGGTATACGCATGAGTGGCTTTGGAGAAATGACGTCGGCGAGCTCAACAACAGAAACGATGAAGTGGAACAGATATATACTTCGTCCGATGAAGAAGTTGTACAAGAGCTGATAGACAAATATAATGTAGAGTATATTTTCGTAGGAAAATATGAGAGGGAAAAATATCCCGAACTGAACGAAGAACTCCTTAAGGAACTTGGCGGGATAGTATATGCCGGAGCGGGAGAAACACCGACATACATAATTAAGATCAGTAGCTGATGTAGAAGAAAGTATTAATAATCATGGATCTTTTCGAATATATGCATGAAGAACAACTTAAGGCCGATGCTCCTCTGGCCGCGAGAATGCGGCCGGAAACGCTTGACGAGGTCGCGGGGCAGCAGCATATAATAGCGCCCGGAAGGATGTTGTATCGTGCCATAAAAGCTGATAAATTAAGCTCTGTAATATTTTACGGTCCGCCGGGCACCGGGAAGACCACTCTTGCTAAAGTAATTGCAAATACGACCAGCGCAGCGTTTATCCAGCTCTCGGCAGTGTCGGCAGGGAAAAAGGACATGGAAGAAGCCGTGAACGGCGCCAGAGAGCAGCTGGGTATGTACGGCAGAAAAACTATCCTTTTCATAGACGAGATACACAGGTTCAATAAAGCCCAGCAGGACTTCCTCCTGCCATATGTGGAAGAGGGCACTATCGTGCTTATAGGCGCGACTACTGAGAATCCATACTTTGAAGTGAACGGAGCTCTGCTTTCAAGGTCGGTAATATTTGAACTCAGACCACTCTCCAATGAAGACATAAAAAAGCTCCTTTACAGGGCTGTAAACGATAAGGAACGCGGTCTTGGCAGCATGAATGTCGTATTGGATGAGGAGGCGGCTGACTTCCTCGCAGAACGCAGTGGCGGAGACGCTAGGAGCGCCCTGAACGCACTTGAGCTTGGCGCGCTGACAACTGACAGGGGTCCGGACGGAAAGATCCGCATCGATCTGGATACGGCTTCCGAATGTATCCAGAAAAAAGCGATCAGATATGATAAAGACGGCGACCAGCATTACGATGTTATTTCAGCTTTTATAAAAAGCATGAGGGGCTCAGACCCCGACGCGGCTGTATTTTATCTTGCAAAAATGCTGGAAGCCGGAGAAGATATAAAATTCATTGCCCGAAGGATAATGATATGTGCATGCGAGGACGTGGGAAACGCCGATCCTCAGGCCATGCAGGTGGCGGCCGCCTGTTCACTGATAATAGAAAGAGTCGGACTGCCTGAAGCCCAGATACCTTTATCGCAGGCTGCCATATATGTGGCCTGCGCTCCGAAAAGCAACTCTGCCGTCAACGCGATCTATGAGGCCAGAAGAGTAGCGGCTGAGACAAAAACTACCGTTCCTCCACATCTGCAGGATGCACACTACGGAGGTTCGGCAAAGCTTGGAAGAGGTCTTGATTACAAATACGCCCACGATTATCCGAATCATTATGTGGAGCAGCAGTATCTGCCTTCTGAAATAGAAGGAAAGGTATTTTATGAACCGTCGGATAACGGGTATGAAAAAGTGATCCAAAAATATTTTGAAACGGTAGGTAAGAAAAAATGAGCAAGGAAGAGAACAGGTTTCTTAAATTCCTGAAAAAGAAAAATATCGAAGTATCTGCGAAACGGTACGGTATAGATGCTTTAAGTGCAATGGCGCAGGGACTCTTCGCTTCCCTCCTTATCGGAACCATAATAAGCACGATAGGGGAGCAGGCGGGTATTCAGTTCCTTGTGGATATCGGCGGGTATGCGAAGGCTGCTGCAGGCCCGGCAATGGCCTGTGCCATAGGCTATGCGTTACAGAGTCCTCCGCTCGTTCTCTTTTCGCTTATCGCTGTCGGCGGCTCTGCAAATGCTCTCGGAGGCGCCGGCGGCCCTCTTGCGGTGCTGGTAATAGCCATAGTCGCTTCGGAGTGCGGAAAGCTGGTATCAAAAGAAACAAAGATAGATATTATAGTTACGCCTGCAGTTACTATAATCGTCGGAGTGCTGCTCTCCATGTGGTGGGCTCCTGGTATCGGAGCCGCTGCAAGCGCTCTCGGAAACGCCATTATGTGGGCGACGGAGCTGCAGCCTTTCCTGATGGGAATAATCGTATCCGTGATCGTCGGCGTAGCTCTCACCCTGCCGATAAGCAGTGCGGCTATCTGTGCGGCGCTTTCTCTTACGGGTCTGGCAGGCGGTGCTGCAGTCGCAGGCTGCTGCGCACAGATGATAGGCTTTGCATTTATGAGCTTCCGTGAAAACAAATGGGGCGGACTTTTTGCACAGGGCATCGGAACCTCGATGCTCCAGATGGGAAATATAGTCAGAAATCCGAAGATCTGGATCCCGCCGATAGTTGTTTCGGCGATAACCGGACCGATAGCGACCTGCCTTTTCCACATGGAGATGAACGGTGCGGCCATCGCATCAGGTATGGGTACCTGCGGCCTGGTAGGTCAGATAGGTGTTTATACCGGATGGGTCAGCGATATTTCAGCAGGTGTAAAGACTGCCATAACAGCAGGAGACTGGGCAGGGCTTCTGCTCATCTGTTTTGTGATCCCTGCCATTCTTACTCCGCTTATCGCGCTTCCAATGCGTAAGGCCGGATGGATAAAGGAAAACGATCTGAAGCTTGATCTTTAAGACATAAACAAAAGAAGGAGGAGCGGCTCTGTTTGGCGCCGGATAATTTTATGACGAGAAATGCCTTTGATAATGAAAAATATCTGCAGACACAGTCTGAAAGAATAAAAGAGAGGATCAACGAATTCGGCGGGAAACTCTATCTGGAGTTCGGCGGTAAGCTTTTCGACGATTATCATGCATCGAGAGTGCTTCCGGGATTTATGCCGGACAGTAAGCTTAAAATGCTTCTGCAGCTTAAAGATCAGGTGGAAATAGTCATAGCTGTAGGATCAGATGCCCTTGAAAAGAGCAAGGTCAGAAAAGACCTGGGCATCACATATGACTCGGAAGTTCTGAGACTCATAGATGAATTCCGCAATATCGGTCTTTTCGTTGGCAGCGTCGTGCTTACGATGTATAAAGAGCAGGCAAAGGCAAGGATGTTCACCGAGATACTCAAGGAGCGCGGTATCAAGGTTTATCATCATTATCCGATAGAAGGTTATCCTTCAAATATATCGTTGATCGTCAGTGACGAGGGCTACGGAAGAAATGACTATATCGAGACCACGAGGGAACTGGTAGTCGTGACTGCTCCCGGGCCGGGAAGCGGAAAGATGGCTACCTGCCTTTCACAGCTTTATCATGAGTTTAAAAGAGGAATAAAAGCCGGATACGCGAAGTTCGAGACCTTCCCGATCTGGAACATACCGCTTAAGCATCCGGTAAATCTGGCGTATGAAGCGGCTACGGCAGATCTCGATGACGTGAACATGATAGATCCATTCCATCTGGAGGCATACGGAAAAACGACCGTCAATTATAACAGGGATGTTGAGATCTTCCCTGTGCTTTCTGCGATGATGGAAAAGATAATGGGAGAATGTCCTTATAAATCTCCGACGGATATGGGCGTCAACATGGCCGGAAACTGCATAATTGACGACAGAGGCGCCAGCGAGGCGGCACGGCAGGAGATAATAAGGCGTTATTATAACGCTCTTGCTGATAAAGCCAAGGGCGCCAATCCGGAGAATATAGATACGATAATCTTTAAACTTGAGCTGCTCATGAAGCAGGCAGGAGTTACGGCTGAGAACAGGAAGGTCATTCCGGCAGCGCTTAAAATAGCAAAGGAAACAGGCAAACCTGCTGCTGCCATAGAGCTGCCTGACGGTCAGATCGTTACGGGAAAAACGACCGATCTGATGGGATGCTGTTCCGCAGCACTGATGAACGCGCTCAAGGTCCTTGGCGGCATTGACGATGAGATACATCTTATTTCCAGAGAGATAATAGAGCCTATCCAGAAGCTTAAAATAAAGTCTTTCGGAAGCAAGAATCCAAGGCTCCATTCCGACGAGATCCTGATAGCGCTCTCTATGTGCGCCGTTACCGATCCAAATGCGGAAAAGGCCCTGGACCAGCTACCGAAACTGAGAGACTGTGAAGGACACTGTTCGGTGATCTATTCATCTGTTGATGAGAAGATCATGAAAAAACTGGGCGTACGCATAACATGTGAACCTGAATATGAGGTAGAAAAGCTTTATCACGTATGAATGAGCTTAAGATATCCGTAAGGTACCTCGTAGAATTTGTGCTTAGATCCGGTGATCTGAAAAGCGGAGGAGGGCTTTCAAGGCCAGAAGCCATGCTGGAGGGAGGCCGGATCCACAGAAAGCTGCAAAAAGCCATGGGCAGTACATACAGATCCGAGGTACCGCTTAAGTTTGAAAAAGAATATGATTCATTTGTCCTTATTATCGAAGGACGTGCCGACGGGATATACAAGGTCCGCGGCACTGAAGTCATAGATGAGATAAAAGGGACATATACGGATCTCAACAGTATGGAAGAGCCTGTGCCGGTACATCTGGCGCAGGCCTGTTGTTATGCATATATGCATGCCGCAGATAATGGACTTAGTAAGATACGCGTTCAGGTGAGGTACTGCAATATGCGTACGGAGAAAACGCGTAAATTTTCTGTTGACTATACCTTTGAGGAGCTTGAAAAATGGTTCAATGAGCTGCTTGAAAAGTATTACAGATGGGCCGAGCATCTCGCCTTGTGGAAGGATGTCCTTGGCGATTCCGTCAAAGGCATGGAATTTCCGTTTGAATACAGGCCTGGACAGCAGCAGCTTACGGCCGATGTGTATAAAACGATATTGAGGAGCCGGCAGCTTTATATCCAGGCGGCTACGGGAACCGGAAAAACCATGTCGGTGGTATTTCCGGCCATTCATGCGCTTTCAAATGATCTGGCAGGAAGGATATTTTATCTGACGGCAAAGACAGTTACAGGGCTTGTGGCGCAGGAGGCAGTGGATATACTCAGGCGAAAAGGGCTGAGAATAAAAAGTCTTTATATGACGGCAAAAGAGAAGCTTTGTCCATACGAAGAAGCAGTCTGCGATCCGGAGGTCTGTGAAAGGGCTAAAGGCCATTATGACAGGGTGAACGATGCACTTTATGAGCTGCTGGTGTCAGAAGATTCCTTTACGAGGGAGGGCATTGCTGAAGCTGCCGGAAAGGCCTGTGTCTGTCCTTATGAACTGCAGCTGGATCTGGCGGATTTTGCGGATCTGGTGATCGGGGATTATAACTATGCGTTTGATCCGGAAGCACGTTTAAAGAGATTTTTCGGCGAGACTGCTTCAAAAAAAGAAGCGATAATTCTTGCCGATGAAGCCCACAATCTTGTTTCAAGAGCCAGGGAAATGTACAGCGCCGAGCTGGTAAAAGAAGATGTGCTTGCAGTAAGAAAGCTTGTAAAGGAACATGATAAAAAGCTTTATAATGCCCTGGGACGGGTGAATTCATTATTGCTGGCCATAAAAAGATCGATGCCTGATAAAAGGCTGGCTGAGGTACCTTATGATGAAAAGCTGGAATTTCAGCTTATGAATGTATCGGCGATGATAGAGACACTTGTGGAAGATCTGGAAGAGAGAAAGGTTCGGGAAGAGCTGCTTGCGTTTTATTTTAAGGTCAGACATTTTCTCGGTATATGTGAGCTCGTTAATGAAGAGGACTATCTCGTTTACGGGCGGAATTATGATGACGGCAGTTTCGGAATAAGGCTTTATTGTGTAAACCCTGCAGGAAATCTTCAGAAGGTCTTTGATATGTGCAGAAGTTCGGTCCTGTTTTCCGCGACACTGCTGCCGGTCAAGTATTATCAGAGCCTGTTATCGACTCAGGAAAATTATGCAGTTTATGTTCCGTCGCCCTTCGATCCGAAAAGGAGGATCATCCTGAACGGCACGGATGTTTCAAGCAGATATAAAAACCGCGGTCAGTCCACATATGAAAAGATCGCAGGCTATCTTCTGGCGCTTGCCAGATCCAAAAAAGGCAGATATATGGCCTTTTTCCCTTCATATCAGATGATGGAAAGCGTATACAGTATTTTCTTCAGAGAAAAATATGAAGAACTGTCGGTAATAATGCAGAATCGTGGTATGGACGAAAAGGACAGGGAAAGTTTCCTCGAGCATTTTGAAGCGGAAGGCAGGTGGCTGATGGGCTTTTGTGTTCTCGGCGGGATCTTTTCGGAAGGGATAGATCTGACCGGAGATAAGCTCATAGGAGCGGCAATAATCGGAACAGGCCTGCCAATGGTCACGGAAGAGACGGATCTTCTGCGTACCCATTATGACAGGAATGGCATGGATGGCTTCGATTACGCATATAAATTTCCGGGCATGAATAAGGTACTGCAGGCGGCGGGCAGGGTCATCAGGACGGTTGATGATGAAGGAGTTATATTGCTGCTCGACGATCGCTTTGCCCAAAGCGGATACAGAAACCTTTTCCCGAGAGAGTGGACCGATATCAGAAAATGCAGCATTTCAGATGTATCAGCCATGCTTAAGGAGTTCTGGGACAGCCGTGGATGATAAGGTCAGGCTTCCTGAGGCATAAGTTTCTTCCGTAGAAGCAGGTACGACCCCATGACCAGAACACCCGTGACGACCCAGGAAAGCGGATAAATTACCATTACCATTTCAAATGTATGATGGGCAGGAACTACCAGCAGTATCCAGATGACACGAAATGCGCAGGTACCGAAGATCGTCAGAACTGCAGGGAGCAGGGATACGCCCATGCCGCGCATGGCAGATCCGGTGACTTCATAGAAGGCCGGAATGCCTCCGAAAAGGATGGCGTAGGCAAAACGTATCTTACCGTATGCGATGACCTGCGGATCGTCCGTGAAGATCCCCAGACAGGAATCAGCTGCCAGATACATGATAAAACATATGAGCTGAGAAACTATCAAGGCGGTAAAAAGACAGATCCTCAGGATCTTCTTGCAACGGTCGTATTGACCGGCCGCGTAGTTCTGACTGATAAATGTAGTGGCAGACTGATTGAAGGATACAATGATAAAGTAAGCGACAAAGTCCAGATTTATGGCAGCCGTTGTGCCTGCTATGGCATCGCTGCCAAAGCTGTTGATAGCTGTCTGGATCACCATATTTGAAACAGAAAAAACGATGCTCTGAAGTCCGGCCGGAGCGCCGATCTTAAAGATCCATATCAGATCATTCTTATCGAGACTCAGTTTTCTAAGTGACAGGCGGAAGGGTTCTTCCTCGCGAAGCAGTACCACGATCAGGATCGCGGCGCTGAGTCCGTTGGAGATGACCGTGGCGATCGCTACACCGGATACATCCATTTGGAATGCTATAACAAACAGCAGATTCAGCAGCACATTGACGATGCCTCCGATGACAAGCGCAATAAAAGGCCTCCTGCTGTCTCCCATGCTTCGAAGAACAGACGCGGCAAAATTGTAGATCATCATGAAGGGGAGCCCTAAGCTGATGATCCGCAGATACAGCACGGAACGGTCCAGAATATTTTCCGGCGTTGAAAGAAGCTGAAGTACCGGCCTCGCAATGATAAACGTGACAAAAAGGAGCACTATGCCGGACAGGAGAGCAAGCATGATGCTCGTATGAACAGCTTTGGGAATTCTTGCCCTGTCGTCACGTCCGATCAGACTGGCTACCACTACATTGGAGCCGACTGAAAGGCCAATGAAAAGACCGATGATCAGGTTGATGACTATAGATGTTGCACCGACGGCAGCCATGGAATCACTGGATGCGAACCGCCCGATAACGGCCGTATCCGCGGCATTGAAAAGCTGCTGCAGAATGCTGGATAAAGCCAGCGGCAGCGCGAATAATATGATCTTTTTGAAAAGAGGTCCGTTCAGCAGATCGTTCTTACGGGTATCTCCTCCGATCCGATCTGCAGAGGCATTTCCTGACATTTTTACCATTTCTACAAATAAGCAGTTTTCCGGAAAACATGAAAACCGCATCTCCCTGCCCGATATTATACTATGCGATCAGGATTTAAGCTATAAAAAATGCAGGAGGATAATAATATCCGACAATTCCCTTATAGTGTAAAAACGTATTGAATTCGAAAAATAAATGTGTTATATTCAGGTCATGGAAATATTCCGTAACTTGTTTTTTGGACAAAGTGCGGGTCAGTTTGTCCAGATGGATCTTTTACCGGGATCTTTCTATTTTCATATTGTCATCTGACTCTGCAAAAGGCAAATAATACGCAGAGTCTGTCATTTATATCAATGCAGGGGATACCTGCAGTCAACGGCATTGCAGGCCGGGTCCGGCCGCAATTTCAGATTTCTTCGAAAACAGAAATTCATATTTTATAATCACTGATCATGTAAACGGAGTACCGCCGGATATGAAGGCTGCCCTTGCCGGTCCGGAGGAATTTCAATTTATGGAGGTTATATGAGTATTTATACGGGGAACACAGCCTATGATCAATGTATTAAGGAGGCGGCATCCGCATATGGCAGCGAAGCTGCAGGATATTACAGGATGGCTATAATGCTCCGTCCAAATATGGACATGGCGTATCTTGGGCTGATAGATGCGGTTACACGGGATAATGAGCTTTCGGAAGATGATGACGGGCTGATAACCGAAGCCATGAATGCCGTAGAGTATGACAGATCCATTTCCAATGAAGAGAACCTGAAAGCCTTCGGCGATAACTATCTGCGGGTGGCGTACAATCTGGGACTGGCATATTACTATTGCTCCGGGGACGTTCAGAAAAGAAGTGCGCTTAAATATCTGGGCTATGTTGCGGAGTCCTCGTCGGAAGCGGGAGATAATACCAATGAATTTGCCGGCTGGAAAGAAAAATGCGGCATTCTTGTGAGAATGATAAAGTATCAGGACATAATAGGCCTTCCGGCCGGGAGCGGGAAGAATGAGGTCACTTACAGCGAATACTGGAACGATTATAAGACGCTTTTTGACGAAGTGAAAAAGGACGAAAGCACTGATATCAGCTCATTTTGGTTTTATAAGGATATAGCCTCGCTTGTCTTCCTGCATGGCGATGATTTTGCAAATGACGGAGTGCCGCCAAGCGAGATGTCTGATGTGCTGGATGAAATATCCAGGATCCTGTCTTCTGAAAAGACAAAGGGAATACAGACGGATCTTCTGAAGGAGGAGATAAAAAAAGAGATAGTACGGGCGAGGAAGAAGCTCGGAGAGAGAACAGACTCGTATAATCCCCTCTGCCCTTGCAGTAAACCTGAAAAAATGTTATGATAACTTGAATTTTATTCAAAAATGGATATTACTGCGCATATTTACTGCGAAGCGATTCAGCCCATGCCGTTTACGGCATTGATTTTGTAGTGTTTATGCGTAAAAAGAGCGGATATTTGAAAGAAGTTATCAGGAAAAATAAAAAGACGGTAATAAGCGCTATAGTCCTTATCGTAATGATCGGTCTTACGGTAATAGCCCTGCTAAGAGGACAGGACATCGGCGATATTTTCGATGCAATGGCGAAAGCGGATATAAAATATATTATACTCGCTGTTCTTTGCGTACCCGTTTTTGTGTTTATGCAGGCGATCTGCATCAGGATATCATTGTATGCCCTGAGACAGCAGACGACCATGTTCCGCTGTACGCTTTACGCCTTTACCGGATTTTTCTACTGCCTTATTACGCCCTTCCAGGCTGCCGGCCCGCCGATACAGATGGTATACATGAAAAAGGAAAAGATACCCTATTCTGTTTCGGCAATAGTACTGTTTATCATTTCCTTCATGTTCAAGCTTGTGCTTGTGGCAGTAGGCTTTGGCGTGATCATTTTCGGGCAGGATCTCATAAAAGGGCCGTTAAAGGGCTCTCTGGGCTTCTTTGGAGTTGGACTTTTCCTTACGGCAGGCTT
The DNA here is from genome assembly GCA_902795795.1 of uncultured Lachnospiraceae bacterium. Classification (GTDB taxonomy): domain Bacteria; phylum Bacillota; class Clostridia; order Lachnospirales; family Lachnospiraceae; genus Alectryocaccobium. The sequence goes on from CADBMM010000016.1 coordinate 22,642, forward strand.
CTGTTTTGTGCTGCTCATGATCATATTCAAGTCGGATCTTATGCGCCGCTTCTTCAAATTCCTTTTAAGAAAGCTTGAGGAAAAGCATATACTTAAGCATAAGGAAGGACGATTTGAAAGTCTGGATGCCGGGATGGACAGATATAAGGAGACTGCGGGATACTTCCTCGATCATAAGATCCTTATGCTGGTGATCTTCCTGCTTTCCTGCGTACAGAGATTCATACTGTTTTTCGCTACATATTTTGTGTACAGGGCTCTCGGACTTTACGGTACCGACGCCTGGACTATAACGATCCTGCAGGCCGTCATCCCGCTTTGCGTTGACATGATACCTATTCCGGGAGGAATGGGACTTACCGAACTTCTTTTTACAAGAGTATTTGCCGGTATATTTACGGGTGCGACACTGTTCCCGGGGCTGATCTTAAGCCGCGGAATAACATATTATGTGCAGCTGATCGTCTGCGGCCTGTTTGCCGTATTCACACATTTATATTTCAGACGGCTGGAAAGAGGGCAGGATAGTACAAAATGAGCAGAAGAAGCGAGTATGCCGAAAAAACGGACGAGCTCATTACTACGGCAGTAAATGAAGGCAGGACACCGACGCTGCTTTTGCATGCCTGCTGTGCACCATGCAGCAGCTATGTGCTTGAATATCTGTCGCGATATTTCAGGATAACCGTTTTTTACTACAATCCTAATATATCGCCGGCTTCTGAATATGAAACGCGGGTAAATGAACTGGAGAGGCTCATAAATGAAATGCCGTTCAGTAATCCTGTGGCGCTCATAAAAGGCGAATATGCCGAGAAGCTTTTCAGGGAAGCGGTCAAGGGCCTTGAAAATGAACCCGAAGGCGGGAAACGCTGTGAAGTATGCTTCAGGTTAAGGCTTGAAGAAGCGGCAAAGCTGGCGCAGACCGGAAATTTTGATTATTACACAACAACGTTATCGATAAGTCCGCATAAAAATGCGGTGCTTTTAAACAGTATAGGCGAAGAGCTTTCCGGGCAATACGGAATACCATGGCTGCCGTCGGATTTCAAAAAAAAGGGCGGATTCCTAAGAAGCACGGAGCTTTCGGAAAAGTATGGATTATACAGGCAGGATTACTGCGGATGTATATTCAGTAAAAGAGACAGGCAGACAACTGACGGATCTCTTGATA
>CADBMM010000017.1 GCA_902795795.1 uncultured Lachnospiraceae bacterium
AATAAATAAAAACAAAGGCCGTTTTCTGTCGATATTTTTTATCGTCATGTTAGGTACGGCCTTTTTTTCCGGGATCAGATCCAGCGGAAGCGACATGAAGCTTTCGGCGGATTCGTATTACAAAGATACGAAGATGATGGATATAAGGGTGCTCGGCACGCTCGGACTTACGGATGACGATCTGGAAGATATCTCAAAGCTTCCTTCAGTTGAGATGGCCGACGGCGGGTACACGAAAGAAGTTATTGCGACATCCGGCGAAAAACCGGAGGTCATGAAGATCATAGCTCAGACCGCCGGCGTAAATGAACCGTGGATCACCGAAGGCAGGATCGCTGAAAGCGGGAACGAATGCGTCATGGACGCATCGCAAAGGTCGAATTACAGGATCGGAGATATCCTGACCATAGAAGCCGGCGATGAGGACGAGGATCTTTTTGACACGCTGAAATATAAAGAATACGAGATCGTAGGATTTGCGAATATTCCGTATTATCTGGACCTTATGCGAGGCGTAGGATCTATCGGAAACGGTACGATAACAGCCTTTGTTCTGGTACCCAAAGAAGCATTTGAGACAGATTACTACACTGAGATCTATGTGAGGGTGAAGGGTGCAGATGAGCTTAACTGCTACAGCGATGAATACGAAGAACTCACAGATGCCGCTGCAGACGAAATAGAAGCGGCCGCAACGGCAGCATGCGTGCGAAGATACAATGATGTGCTTCATGAAGGTCTGATCGAGATCGGTAAAGCGGAGGCAAAGGTCCAAAGAGGCAAAAAGGAACTGCACGACGCAAGACAGGAGCTGGATGACGCCGCGGCCGAACTGGCAGATGCTAAAGTGGAGCTCGACGATGGCGAAACTGCTTTAGCCGATGCGAAAGCAGAGCTCGACAGCGCTGCGACGGAGCTGGAGGACAACAGGACTCTTCTTGAAACTTCACAGTCCGAATACGATACGAATAAGGCAGCGCTGGATGCTGCCTGGGAGGAGTACAATACAAATCTGGCTTCGCTTGAAGCAATGAAAGCAGTGTACGGCGCTGAAGATCCGAACGTTCTGGTAATGCAGGCTCAGCTTGACGCTGCATATACCGGGCTTTCTGAAAACCAGGCGGCTTTGGATGCTGCCAAAACGGAGCTTGACGCCGGCTGGGCATCTCTTGAGGAAGGGCAGACCGCTTATGACGACGGTTTGACTGAATATGAAGAAAAGTACGCGGAGTATCAAGATGGCCTGACCGAATATGAAGACGGTCTTGCCGAATACGAGGATGGCGAAGCTGAATATGAAGATGCTTACGCCGAGAATATGCCGAAGATCGAGGACGGCATAAAGGAAATATGGGAGGCCAAAGCTGATCTTGCAGACATAAAAAAGCCGAAGTGGTATGTCCTCGGAAGAGATACGATCGTTTCAGCGGTATCATTCGGGCAGGACGGTGAACGTATGGACAGTCTTGGAAATGTCTTCCCGGTCATATTTTTCCTCGTGGCGGCCCTTGTCAGCCTTACGGCCATGACCAGAATGATAGATGAGCAGCGGCAGCAGATAGGAACGCTAAAGGCGCTGGGATTTTCAAAAGCGGCGATAACCGGCAAATACATGGCATACGCCCTTGTTCCAACGGTCATCGGGGGTATCATCGGCGTGGCTTTGGGCGAGAGGATAATACCGAAGGTCATAGTAGATGCTTACAGAATGATGTATACAGGCCTCGACCGTACGCTGCTTCCGCTGAATTATGAGCAGGGGATCCTGGGCGTTGCCGCGGCTATCCTTTGCACAGGCGTTGCGACATTTGCCGCCTGCAACAGGAAATTAAACGAAAAACCGGCTCAGCTAATGCGGCCGGAAGCTCCGAAAAGCGGTAAAAGGGTATTTCTTGAGTACATAAAGCCGATCTGGAAGCGTATGAATTTTACGGCAAAATCCACCGTAAGGAATCTCTTCAGATATAAAAAGAGACTGCTCATGACTATCATAGGCATTGGCGCCTGCATGGGACTTATGATGGTCGGCTTCGGCCTGCATGATTCAATAACGGTCGTCGCCAAGAGCCAGTATAAGGAGATATTCAAGCAGACGGCTTCTGTCACGGTAGATCCCGGTGCGACGCCGGCTCAGATAAGAAGCCTTCACAGGACGATAGATGAACTTGAAGGCATTACCGACAGCATGGATGTCTGCGATGAATCGGTGACTCTTCTGAAGGACGGTTATGAAAGATCTGCGAGGATCTATGTTCCGGAAGAAACGGAAAGGGTATTCGATTTCCTGAGATTTCAGGACAGAGTGACCGGAGAGGTATATGAATTCCCGGAGGAAGGCGTGGCTCTGGCAGAAAAGACCGCCGATATGCTTGGCGTAAAGACTGGTGATACCATAGAGATCCGCAGGGGCGATTCCGAAGAGCCTGTCGAGGTGAATGTTGCCACTATCGTGGAAAATTATGTTAACCATTATTGTTTCATGACAGGCGGTACATATGAAAAACTGTTCGGCGAAAAACCGGATTATTCCTCGATATATTTAAGATATGAAGATACTTCTGAAGAAAATCAGTCCCGGATCGGCGAAGCGCTGCTTGCCGGGGACGCATGCGAGAGTATCTCATTTACCACAGATCTGCAGGATACAATTGACGATATGCTGAAAACGCTGAATCTCGTCATCTGGGTGCTTATAATTGCTGCAGGAATGCTGGCGTTTGTGGTGCTATACAACCTCAATAATATTAATATTACGGAACGTAAAAGAGAGCTAGCGACACTCAAGGTATTAGGCTTCAGGGACAGCGAGGTCGCAATGTATGTATACAGGGAAAACATCTGGCTTACACTTATAGGTATAGTGCTCGGGTGTTTTGTCGGGAATATCCTTCACCGATTCACCATCGTTACGGTCGAGGTCGATCTGATGATGTTCGGACGCAGCGTAATGCCGGCAAGCTATGTTATCAGCGCTGTGGTCACGGTGGTATTTGCGGTCATAGTTAACGCCGTCATGTACTTCTCGCTTAAAAAGATCGATATGATCGAGTCTTTGAAGAGCGTTGAGTAGAATTCTTGCAAAGGATATATATTATTGCTATAATATATATGTATTTTCTAAGGGAAATACACAATTTTCAGCACAGGAGGATCTTATTATGAATATTGTAATTCATGCGAAAAATATCGAAATCACAGATTCCCTCAAACAGGCTGTGGAAGAAAAGCTCGGAAAGCTGGACAAATACTTTGTTCCGGACACGATCGTAAATGTTACGCTCAGCGTTGAAAAAGAGAGACAGAAGATAGAAGTGACAATTCCCGTAAAAGGAAGTATCATCCGTTCCGAACAGGAAAGCACCGATATGTATGTTTCCATAGATCTTGTGGAAGAGATCATAGAACGCCAGCTCCGCAGATACAAGAAAAAGATCATTGACAAACATCAGGACGGCGGCAGCTTCAGAAAAGATTACATCGATCATGACTACATGGAAAATGACGATGTAAAGATCATAAAGACAAAGACATTTGACGTAATGCCGATGTATCCCGAAGATGCATGCGTTCAGATGGAACTTTTAGGTCACAGCTTCTTCGCATTTGTGAATGCAGAGACCGATGTGATCAATATAGTTTATAAAAGAAAAGACGGAAATTACGGGCTGCTTGAGCCCGAGGCATAATTTCTTCAGCGCCAGAAGGTAATTTTTAAGAAGGTCAGGAGAGAAAAAAGATGGTTAATGTAGCAGTCATGGGATACGGCACAGTCGGCAGCGGCGTTGTGAAAGTGATCCTGGATAACAACGACATCGTTTCCAAAAATGCCGGAGATAAGGTCAATCTGAAATATGTTCTTGATATCCGCGATTTTCCGGGAGATCCGGCTGAAAAAGTGATCACGCACGATTTCAATGATATCCTTAACGATCCTGAAGTCGATATCGTCGTGGAGACTATGGGCGGAACCGGGGCTGCCTATAAGTTTACAAAAGCGGCTCTGGAAGCGGGAAAGAGCGTCTGCACATCCAACAAGGAGCTTGTAGCCGCATACGGACTTGAACTTTTGCAGACAGCAAAAGAGCATAACGCCAACTATCTTTTCGAAGCCAGCTGCGGCGGCGGAATACCGATCATCCGTCCGCTCATGACCAGCATCACGGGCGATGAGATCCTTGAGATCACCGGTATCGTGAACGGTACAACGAACTATATCCTGACCCAGATGGGCGAATGCGGAATGGATTTCGACGAGGCTTTAAAAGGCGCACAGGCAAACGGCTTTGCCGAGCTGCATCCCGAAGCCGATATCGAGGGATATGATCCCTGCCGTAAGATCGCCATCCTTTCAGAGATAGCATATGGCAAGGCTGTTGATTATAATGATATCTATACCGAAGGCATTACAAAGATCACAGCCGACGATATAAAATATGCCAAATCCTTAGGCGCTGCCATCAAGCTTCTGGCAAGCAGCGTGAAGACAGATAAAGGCTATGAGATCATGGTAGCTCCTTATCTTGTCGGACCTGAAAGCCCGCTTTACTCCGTTAACGGAGTATTCAATGCGGTCTTCGTAAAGGGCGACATGCTTGGCGATTCCATGTTCTACGGCAGCGGCGCGGGAAGTCTTCCCACAGCCAGTGCTGTAGTAGGCGACGTAGTTGACCTTGCAAAGCACCTCGGAACCAATATCATGAAGATATGGGACGAAGAAAAGCTTCCGCTCGTTCCGCATGACGAGGCAGTCAACTGCTTCTTCATCCGCGTGAATGAGGCGGATAAAGAAAAGGCTGCAGCTGCATTTGCAGGAGCGAAAGAAGTCAAGGCTGTCGTCGACGGAGAAGCTGCTTTCATCACCGGACCCATGAAGGAATGTGAATTTGCGGCTAAGGTGAACGAAGTTCCCGTCATCAGCTGCATCCGCTCCAGACTGGCGTAACTTTGTAATATTAATTGCATAAATAAACTTATTCTGCCTTTGTGGCTTAGGCATAGTACGTATGCTGACGCATATCACTGTATATTTCTGAAAGAGACATTGCGGGTCCCGGTACTTCGCGATCGCAAGCGGAGCGCTGCGGGAGCGTTAGTACCGCTGGGGAACCCGCACTAAGCGGAAGCGGTCTCTTGAAGAAATATACAAGATAGGCGTCATACGACAGCCTGCAGAATAATTAATAAAATTACGACAGTTCATTTGTACCTTCCTGTCGAAAAACAAAACCGGGACTATTTTTTATGCGCATCTTTTGCACATGAAATTTCGTCCCCGCGAAAATAACGGGGTTTTTTTATTATGAAAAACAATAATACAGTTTCCAGATGCTTCCTTATCATTGCGGTGATATATGTCACCTGCCTGCTGCTTTCCAATCTTATCGCAGGAAAGATGTGGGCCGTTTCCGAAAGTATAACCCTGCCGGCGGCGGTCATTCTGTTTCCGGTGACCTATATCCTGGGTGATATATTCACCGAGGTCTACGGCTTTAAAAATGCAAGGACCATAATCTGGCTCGGCTTTGCATGCAGCTTCTTTGCTGTTATTATATATTTAATAACGATATTCCTCCCTCATCCTTCGTACTGGGAAAACCAGGCGGCGTTTGAAGCCGTTATGGGCACTACGCCGAGAGTCGCCGCTGCGTCATTTATCGGATATCTCTTCGGCGAATTTTCCAATGCGGCCATCCTGTCGAAGCTGAAGGTAGCCACAAAAGGAAAATGGCTGTTCGCAAGAACTATCCTTTCGACTGTCGTCGGCGAGGGCTTCGATTCCGTTATATTTATAATGATATCCTTCTGGGGCACGATGGAAAACTCTGTAGTACTCCGGATGATCCTTTTCCAGTATCTGTTCAAGGTCGTTTATGAGATCATTGCCACACCTGTGACATATGCGGTGGTCAAAAAGGTTAAAAAGATCGAAGGCATAGATACCTACGATGAAGGAATAAAATATAATATATTTACATGATATTTTTGCAGCATTGTGTGAATGCGAAGCATGGAGCAATGCGTGGCAATATCGCAGGAATAACTATCAGAAAAAGGGGAAATTATAATGAGAGAAAGAGAAGAGCTTACGCTCCTTGGAAATAAGGTCAATAAATACAGAACGGATTATGCGCCGGAGGTGCTCGAAAAGTTTGGAAACAAGCATCCGGACAATGATTACTTTGTAAAATTCAACTGCCCGGAATTCACGAGCCTCTGCCCGATAACCGGCCAGCCCGACTTTGCTACGGTCTATATTTCATACGTGCCGGACAAATTCCTTGTGGAAAGCAAATCGTTAAAGCTTTACCTGTTTTCATTCAGGGATCACGGGGATTTCCATGAGGACGTCATAAACATTATCATGAAAGATCT
>CADBMM010000018.1 GCA_902795795.1 uncultured Lachnospiraceae bacterium
TCAGGAAGAGTTCGAAGAATACATGGAAAACGTCAGTGTTAAGGGACTGGGAGGCACGGATTTCAGACCGGTATTCGAGCTGGTGGACGAGCTTATAGCAAAAAAAGAGCTTACAGACCTTAAGGGACTTCTGTATTTTACAGATGGTGACGGAATCTATCCGGTAGAAGCTCCGGCATATACTACAGCTTTCATTTACCTGAATAAGGAACTTGAAAGGGGAAAGGCGCCGAAGTGGGCGGTCAGCCTGAACCTTGGCATAAAGATAAACTCAAAAGGGTATGAATACTGATATTGTACGAAAGAGAGAAAAAACGTGAATATTGAGCAGGCGAAACAGGAGATAATCAACACGGTGAAGATCTACACCGCGAAAGATGAAAACGGCGCTTTAAGGATACCGGCGGTAAATCAAAGGCCTGTGCTGCTTATAGGTCCTCCGGGGATCGGAAAAACTGCGGTAATAAGGCAGGCTGCCGATATCTGTAATGTAGGGCTGGTGGCATATACGATAACCCATCATACCAGGCAGAGCGCAGTTGGCCTGCCTGTTGTCAGGGAAAAAGAATATGCGGGAAAGACCGTCTCGATCACGGAATATACCATGTCGGAGATAATCGCTTCAGTATATGAATGCATGGAACAGACCGGGCATGAAAACGGTATACTTTTTATTGACGAGATCAACTGCGTTTCAGAGACGTTAGCCCCTACGATGCTGCAGTTCCTTCAGAACAAGACCTTCGGGACCCACAGGATCCCTGAGGGATGGATAATTGTCGCTGCCGGCAATCCGCCGGAGTATAACAGATCCGCCAGGATGTTCGATGTGGTCACCATGGACCGGGTAAAATATATTCCGGTCGGGATCGATTTCCCGGTATGGAAGGCATATGCAGTTGAAAGAGGCCTGCATAACGCGATAATCTCATACCTTTCGGCCAAACCACAGCACTTTTATTATATAGAAGAGGCGAAGGGCGACAGGGAATTCGTAACGGCCAGAGGCTGGGAGGATCTGTCGGTGCTTCTTACAGCATATGAGAGGGAGAATATCGAAGTAACTTCAGAGATCCTTGCGGAATATCTGCATTGCCGGAAGATCGCTCTGGACTTTTCGGCATATTACTCCATGTTCGTTAAATTCAGGAAGGATTATGACATTTCAGGTATCTTAAACGGCACTGTCGATAAAGAGAAACTGTCAGAGCAGGAGAGAATGCTTGCGACAGCGGGACCTGATGAAAAATACAGTGTGATCCAGCTGCTGCTGTCGGGCCTCTTTGACAGATTCAGAATATATGCATCTTCCGTAAGCAGCGATCAGAGAAAAGCTGAAGTATTTGAAGAACTGAAAAACTATCTGAGACGCAATTCGGACAGACCGGCATTTGAGGCCTTTGATGAATTTATGGAAAATTTCGACACGGCTCTGCAGATAAGGCGGGAGCATCATATTATTTCGGAAGAAGAGCTGCAGGTAGAAGATCAGGTGTCATCGTATTTCGGAAAATGCGGTTACAGGCTTAAGGAGCAGCGGATCGCGGATCAGCAGGAAGCGTCAGCTTCTGTCGAAAACTGGATAAAAGAGGATGCCGGAAGAAAAGATAAGCTTGCGGCTGAAACAGGCCGAGAGCTTGAAAGGGCATTTGAATTCCTTGAAGGAGCGCCGGCAGGAAGCGATGGAATGGGATATTTCATGACAGCTCTTTCACTGAATAAAGACGCAGCAGAGTATTTGAATGATAATACAATTGAAGGGTATACCAGAAATCTGGATCATTTAAGACTCAGGGATACACAGGACGAACTTAAGAAACAGATAGCAGGGATCCTTAAGAACTGACAGGAAATTAATATTTTTTCGGAGAATCGACATGACAAGAGAAGAATTCGCTAAACTTGCAAAGACAAGGGTAATACTGCTTGACGGGGCGACAGGCTCGAATCTTATGAAGCTTGGAATGCCGTCCGGGAGCTGTACGGAGAAGTGGGTGCTGGAGCATCCGGATGTAATAAGACAGATAAAAGAAGGCTATATAAATGCCGGGACACAGATCCAGTATACTCCGACCTTCCTTGCCAACGGCATAGCGATGCAGGATCAGAAAACAGAAGAAGATCCTGCAGAGCTTAACAGGAAACTTGTTGAGCTTGAGAAGGACATAGCAAAAGGGCGGGTCCTGCTTGCGGGCGATATGACTATGACCGGAAGAGCACTGATACCGAACGGTACGCTTTCTCTGGATAAAGCCATAGATAATTACAGGGAACAGGCTCAGGCGCTTTATGAGTCGGGGGTAGATCTGTTCATAGTCGAGACCATGGCGGATCTGCAGGAGATGCGGGCGGCTTTCCTGGCCGTAAGAAGTGTGTGCGATCTGCCTTTCATCGCTTCTTTCACTGTTAACGCCGATGGATATACCTATCTTGGTACTGAGATCATTACAGCCTGTCTCACGATGGAAA
>CADBMM010000019.1 GCA_902795795.1 uncultured Lachnospiraceae bacterium
CACCGGCCTTGAAGAACTGCGGGATCAGTCTGTCCTGACCCTCTCCGGCGGCGAACTGCAGCGCACCTTCCTTGCGCAGGTCTTTGCGCAAAATCCCCGTCTGCTCCTTCTGGACGAACCCACTAACCATCTGGATCTCATCTACCAGAAACAGGTATTTGGCATAATCCGCGACTGGCTGAAAGAACCCGGGAGGGCAGTGGCAAGCGTAGTACACGATCTTTCACTCGCCAAAGCCTACGGCTCCCGTGCTCTTCTATTGAATAAAGGAAAACGCATCTCCATCGGCAGCACCGAAGAGGTGCTTTCAGCCGCTAACCTCGACCCTGTCTACGGCATGGATGTAGCATCTTGGATGCATCAGATGCTTTCACAATGGTGACCTGAGAATGACACAAGAGCCGTCCACTTGTCACCCCATCGGAAGATCATCATGTTCTCCCCGCAAGACACGTAAGTCCGGCGCGTATATACTGATCTACCGCCCCCTGGACTTTGGCCCAGTCAGAAGTCCGGTTCAGGATCATCATACGGTTAATGGCAAGGCAGCCGTTTATCTGAAATACAAAAACTGCTTCCGCCTGTTCTTTAGTCAATGTACTGTTCTGTATAAGGAATTCAGAAAAACTTTCCTTCCCTTTTTCCATCAGTCTTTTCAGGACATGTGCTGCCGCAGCATCATCCTGTAATAAAGGCCAGTATTTCTCAGACGACTGTATCCTGGAACAAAGCGAATTGACGCATGCGTCCTGCCTCGGGCATAAAACATGCTGCACTGTGTCCGATGTTTCTGCCAGAAAATCATCTACAAGATCTTCCAGCACATCATAGGTATCCATATAGTGCAGGTAAAATGTCCCTCGGTTTATTTCAGCCTGTCTGCATATTTCAGAAACTGTGATCTTCTCAAACTTCTGATCCTTCAGGAAAGCCAAAAGTATTTCCTTAATAAGGTTTCTTGTATATTTCGTTCTTCTGTCCATGCGGTTCTTTTCCGCCCTGTTCATGTCTGCTCCTCCGTAGTTTCTCAACACATCACGTCTGTCTGTTCATGAACCGTACAACGATCTGAAACTGTTGATTGTTTTACGATCCGGTATCGGTTATAGTCCTCTCATGCAAAATAATAAACACGTGTTCATTTATTTTCAAGATGTTTATTTTTTCATCCGACAGAAATCTTTATTAAAAGGAGCAGTCATATGCAAAGTATCGTTATCCAGCAGATGATCCTGTTTTTCGTCATATTCATGACCGGACTTCTGTCCGCCAAAAGGGGCATTATTGCCAGAGAGGGTCTTCCGCACATAGCAAAAACTGTAACAAAGATCCTGATGCCGGTCTGGATCTTCAGCGCTGCCTACTTTAATATCGACTGGCCGATGATCCGCGACAACGTTATTATTTTCGTGCTTTCCGCGGCAGCCTATCTGATCCTCTCGGTGGTGATGAAGCTTGTCGGTACGGTCATGGGACTTAAAAGCGACAGACAGAAGGCATTTCGCTTCGCCTTCACCTTCGGAAACCTCGGCATGATAGGTATTCCGCTCATGCTCTATCTCTACCCGAAGACCGGCGGGCTTTTCATGGCTTTGTTTTCCATTGTAGATCAGATCCTTTTCTGGACCTACGGCCTGTGGCTTGCGACAGATTCAGAAAAAAAGACGTCATTTTCCATTAAAAACTTTATCAATCCGAATATTCTGGCAATTTTTGTCGGCCTCACTCTGGCCGGACTAGGCGTAAAACTGCCGGATATTGCCGGGAATATAATCAATTCATTGAAGAACGGCTTCCCGGCTCTTGGAATGCTGTATCTGGGCGCCCTTTTCTTCTATTCAGGCTGGAGAGAAGCATTGACACACAAAGAACTCTATGTGGGCATCGCAGTCAAAATGATCCTGCTGCCGGTCGCGGTCGGAAAGCTTCTGCTGCTTACTTCATTGCCGGAATGGATCGTATATGCAACTGCTTTGACTATAGCTCTCCCGACAATGACTGTCGTCCCGATGATAGCTTCGCTCTACGGGAAAGAAGGAGCCTATACTTCCGGTGTAACTGTCGTAACACTTTTAGCCGGGATCTTTACGCTGCCGTTGGTCGCTATCCTGATCGGAGGATAAAAAATGAACCAGCTTAAAGGATATATTTTTACTATAACTGCCGCCGTTTGCTTTGGCCTTCAGCCCCTGCTCGCCGGCTTCGTATACGAATATGGTATTGGCAGCAAGCTCCTTTCATTTTACCGTGTCTTTTTCATGGTCCCGCTTTTTCTGGTGATCCTCCTGATCCGCCGCGAACGATTCTGGAAGATCACACCAAAGCTGCTTCTGCAGACTGCCCTCCTGGCGCTGACCGGTGCGGTGCTTACGATGTTTTTCCTGTTCGAATCGTTTCGCTGGATCGCTACAGGCTCTGCCACCGCATTAAATTTCTCGTATCCGGTAGTAGTTTTGATCCTTGGGATTGTTATATTCCGCGAACGCATCTCACGCCCGGTACTGATAAGCATTATTCTCTGCATGGGCGGCGTAAAAGAGCTCGGAAGTCAGAAGGCTTCGATCCTTGCTGCCCTTGAACCTGTCACAAGCATCGTTGTCGGATTTCTGTTCATGCATGAACCACTCAAGTGGAGCAATATTCTCGGGGCTTTACTGGTCATCACCTCTACGATAGTCCTTATCCTTGGCGGAAGACCTTCTTCATCCATGTAAAAGCTAAACAGATCCATATGCTCTGAAAAATAAGCAATATTCCGACAAAAGGCTCATCATCTGTCTGAATTTTCTGATATAATATCACCATAAAACAAAAATCTCTGCTGATTCTGACATGTATACGATCCTACAGTAAAAATATCCGGAAATATGATCATTAGTTCCGGATCCTGCTTACTGCTAAAACGGATATGCGCTTACTGGTAATGAGATGGAGGACTCCGCGCAATGAATGAAGATAATATCAGGATATGCACCAGTGACAATGATGATACGACCGAAGAAATGGATTTTATCGCAAGTGAAAAGAACAACGTTGATGAAGTAAGAAAGAACGCGTACTCGGATTGCTCCTGGGCTAAGGAACCTGACAAGATCCCGGAGGATGCTATCGCGGAAACCATTGAGACCGAAGTTCTGATCATCGGAGGAGGCATTGCCGGACTGGCTGCCGGCGCCCGCTGCACAGATCTGGAGCTTAAATGCATCGTACTTGAAAAATATCGCGATATCGTTGCCAGAGGCGCCCATATTTCATGTATGGAATCCGAAGTCATGAAGAAAAACGGCGTTCATATCGACAAAAAACAGTTCGCTAGAGACTGGATGCGTATCTGCGGCAGCCGTGTAAATGAAGACCTGCTCTGGCTCTATCTCAACAACTGTTCCGATGCAGTCAAATGGATGACGGAACTGGGCGGCGACAATGTGGAACTTCGCCTGTTCGGCGGAAGATATAAAGGGCCGGATTTTACGGAGTATGACGGCACGCACTACCTG
>CADBMM010000020.1 GCA_902795795.1 uncultured Lachnospiraceae bacterium
ACCGCTATCAAAAAAGTTGATGCAGCTGTAGCTAACAACGATGCTGAAACAGCAAAGGCCGCTCTTTTAGAAGCTACTTCTATTATTGATAAAGCTCAGACAAAAGGCGTTTATCATAAGAACAATGCAGCCCGCAAAGTTTCCCGCATAAGCAAAGCTGTCAACTCTATTCAATAAATAGAACCGTACTGTTCAAGTTTTAAACCGTTTTATCCGCACCCTCTTACCGGATAAAACGGTTCTTTTTATGATATCGCCCTGCCGTGATACATGCAGCATTGCGGGAGTGCGCAGCACGAAGCAATGCTTCAGGTCGATATCATTATTTTTTCCCTGAATATTTTATTATCATCAACTCCACACTCAAACGTTCCGCCAAAAATCCCGTTTTCACATCCTCCTCGGCCTTTACCATATCCTCTACCGCAAGGCGGAGTTCTTCCTTGCTGTATCGCTTTACTCCGGGCATCATTTTTTTTACGACATACGGATTCATTTTCAGCTTCTCGGCGATAAGCTGGGGTCCTGAACCTTCTTCCGCCATCTCTTTGATGTGCAGCATCTGATCGAACTGGCGTGCAAGCAGATACAGGATCCTCATCGGCGGTTCCTTAAGAGTCAGAAGATCATTATACTTTAAAAGAGCTGTCCTTTTATCTCCGGAAGTCACTGCCGAAACGAGATCGAATATCCTGTTCTCTACCACCGGCGAACACACCGCCTCTATATCTTCGATCGTGACTACTTCTCTTCCGCCCATGTATGAGATCAGTTTGTCCAGCTCATTATTGATATAATAAAGATCGGTTCCTGTCCCTGCCAGGAATTCTTCACATGTATCCCTGCGGATCTTTTTGCCGGCGGCTGCGAGCCGTCCGGCTGTATACTGCGCCAGATCTTTAGTATCCATAGAGGCAAATTCTGCAGCATAACCGTATTTCACTATCGTCTTATACAGCCTGCTTCGTTTATCTGCCTCTGTTTCCGAAAAGATCACTGTAAGATAATCCGGCAGCTTTGAAAGATATTCCTCCAGCAGCTCATGTTTCTCTTTGAAAACATTTGCTCCGTCTACCAGAATGACTCTTCTGTCAGCAAAAAAAGGCAGGGTCTCGGCCGTACCGATGATATCCTCATCACGCACGTTATTGCCGGTAAACCTGCTGAAATTCATATCTCCTTCTACCGCTCCGAGTCCGTTCAAAAGCTTTGAAAGATAAAGCTTTTTAAGATAAGCCTCATTCCCGTAAAGAAGATACAGCTTTTTGTACTGTCCGTTTTTTATATCTGCGGCGATCTGTTTCATTTATATCCTTTCGACGGATCATATGCATCCGTCTGTCAGCTCCCTGTCAAGCCTTCTGAATCTTTCAAGAGCATCGAGTCCTATTTTGCTTATCTTCTTAAGATTTATGGAATTTGTGCCGCCCTGCCTTGGCCGGAAGGTGATCTGTCTGTAAAGCACTCTCTTTTTCCTTCTGGCGAATACAGCAGAAATCATTACATTGGTAAGCGTCTCTCCTTCTTCGAGATAATCCAGACTTTCTTTAAGAACGTCTGCTTTCATAAGACGGAAAGGAGTGTTGGCGTCCTTTATCCATGTGCGGAAGATAAAAAGCAGTGTGATCCTGAGCGCTCTTGTCACAAATATCCTGCTTATTCCGTCCTGCCTTGCGCTCCTGTGACCTATGACCATGTCAAAACGGTTTCTCTGGCGCCAGAACGGCTCAAATTCTCCCGGTATCGTCTGTCCGTCGGAATCGGTCTGGAAAACGAAATCTGCTCCGTTTTCAATGGCATAGCGGTAGCCTGTAAGAATAGCCTGTCCGTGCCCGCCATTAGCCTTATGAATGACCTCCATCATCTCACGCCTGTCTGCCTCTTCGTCCAGGATCCCGGGCGTTGCATCCCGGCTTCCGTCATCAACTACGACAAGTCTGGATCTTCCGTCTCCGTTATGCTTTTCAATAATAGGATACCAATCGCTGATGACCGATCTTATGGTCTCCTCTTCATTGTATGCTGGAATAACGATATATAATACATCTTTCATAGCTTCATGCCTCAAAGTTTTTATCTGCCGGTTCCCTGCCAGAACGCCTCTATCTGACCTCTGTCCGCATTTACCGCTCCCTGGGCGAATCCGCCTCTTCCGCCACCACGGCCGTTAAGTGACTGAGTAAGTTCCCTGTTCAAGCCGGGAATCTCATTTTCCGGTCCGGCAATCACATATTTATACGTTTCTGCTTCTCCTGAGAATACTGCGGTGCAGCCTTTACTCTTTTCGCTTATCTTCGTTGCGAGCTTTCTTACGTAATCGGCAGACTCTGCTTTTATGATAAGCAGAACATCACCGGCATCCTGATATCTTTCAGAAATGCTTTCTATCAGTTCTTCTTCCAGTCCGCCTGCGCGGTACTTTTCCGCTGAAAGCTCGTCCATATGTTTTTTTACATATTCAAAAGTCCGGTCTTCCTTTGCGCTTAAAAGCACTCCTATAGCCTTGTTCTGCTCATATGCCATGGAAAGATGATCAAACGCCCTTTTACCGAATTTAACTTCTATCCTGGTGCCGCCTTTAAAGCTCTCTGACGAAAGGAACTTTACCATTCCCACCTGGGCGCTGCCGGAAACATGCGTGCCGCAGCAGGCGCAGGTATCGGCTCCCGGAAAGCTGGCTATACGGACATCCCCGTCCAGTTCCTTTTTACTTCTGTATTCTATCTTTTCAAGCTCCTCTTTTGAAGGCCATGAAGAGATGCATTTATGATCTTCGGCTATGTATCTGTTGGCAGCGTTTTCTATTTCGGCAAGCTCTTCTGCGGAGATCTTCGCGTTAAAATCCAGCTCGACCATGTCAGCGCCCATATGGAAACCCACATTATCACAGCCGAAGCGTTTGCATATCATTCCGCTTACGATATGCTCCCCGGAATGCTGCTGCATATGGTCAAAGCGATCCTCCCAGTCTATGACACCCGTAACTTTATCGCCGGGTGACGGGATATGAGATTTCCTCGAAAGTTCATGCTCTATTATATCACCATTTTCGGCTGTATATAAAACCTCGGCAATATCTCCGCCGGATCCGATCATTTTTCCCCTGTCGCCCGGCTGACCGCCGCCCTCCGGATAGAACGCAGTGCGGTCGAGCACAGCAAAAAGACGTCCATCCCTTTCATAAATGTCCTGGACCCGAGCTTCAAATTCCTTTAAATATGCATCTTTATAAAATAATCTTTCAGTAATCATATACTCATTATTATTTCCGGTATTTTTCTGATATCATCTGCGATATGATCCGCCTTAGCAAGATCTCCCGGAAGGCCGTAACCATAGCTGCAGCCGATCGTGATTACTTTGCTTCCGGGCACTTCACCTACAGCCATATCCGAAGCGCGGTCTCCTGCCATTACAAAATCTCCCGGCCAGTCATCTCTGATCCTAAGAAAGATCTCCGGCTTTGGAATATAATCAAAATCTTCACTGCAGTAAAAACCGTCTATCCATCTGTCCAGATGAAAATAGTCGCGGTGTACATTCATATAATTTCTCTGGCAGTTCGAAAGGAAGAGCAGCTTATAGCCTTTGCCTTTCAGTTCGTTCAGTACATCCTCTGCCCCTTCATAAAGCACTGCCATGCCTTTTTTCGTTTCCGATTCCAGATATGTTCCGACCCTGCCGATCATTTCACCGGCCTGTTCCTTACTCAGCTCCGGCATAAAATCAGCCCACATCTCCGCCGCGGTCACACCGAGATATTTCTTAAGCGCGCCGTCAGTCGTCTTCTCCGGCGGCACATCGTGCACAAGGCCTGCAGCACCGGCTTCTTTCAAAGCCAGACGCACCGCAGACCCGTAAAGATGTTCCGTATTGTGAAGCGTTCCGTCCCAGTCGAAGATAACGGTCCTTATCATATCTGTTTCATCAGATTAAGCATTTCGATCGCACCAAGCGCACATTCGGAACCCTTGTTTCCGGCCTTGCTGCCTGCGCGTTCTATTGCCTGTTCAATATTTTCGGTGGTGATGACGCCGAAGAGCACCGGCTTTCCGCTCTTTAAGCCGACCTGTGCAATACCCTTGGTGACTTCATTGCAGACGAGCTCATAATGAGATGTTGATCCTCTGATTATGGCGCCTACACAGATCACGGCATCATAATCATCAGATGCTGCCATTTTCTGCGCTACTACCGGTATTTCAAACGCTCCCGGCACCCAGCAGGCTGTGATGTTTTTCTCATCCACGCCATGTCTTACGAGGCCGTCAACAGCACCGTCCAGCAGTTTCTGTACTATGAAACTGTTAAAACGTGATGCGACGATACCCACTCTCATGCCTTCCGGCGCAACGACTTTTCCTTCTAAAAGATTGTAGCTCATGACTTCCTCCTTATATTAGATCAATCCAGTTTTATTTTTCTGAAAACATGTCCCATCCTGTCCTGCTTGGTCTTAAGATAGAACTTATCGTATTTTCCGGGTGCTATTTCGATAGGAACCCTTTCTTTTATAGTGAAATTAAAGCCTTCAAGCCCGTAGATCTTCTGCGGGTTATTTGTGAGCAGTCTCAATGACTTTACTCCAAGGTCCTGAAGTATCTGAGCGCCGCTCCAGTATTCACGCAGATCAGGCTCAAAGCCGAGCTTGATATTGGCGTCCACCGTATCATATCCCTGCTCCTGAAGCGCATAGGCCTTAAGCTTGTTGATAAGCCCTATGCCTCTGCCCTCCTGACGCATGTAAAGGATGATACCGCGCCCTTCCGCCTGGATCATTTCCATTGCCTTGTGCAGCTGGTCGCCGCAGTCGCATCTTCCCGATCCGAAAACATCGCCTGTAAGACATTCTGAATGCACTCTGCAGAGGATATCCTCACCATCGCCGATGTCGCCGCACACAAGAGCCACATGATGTTCTCCATTTATATCGTTTACATAGCCGTAGATATCAAAATCACCGTAGGCTGTAGGAAGCTTCGCGACGGCCTTGCGCTGCATATGCTGCTCGTATCTTCTTAAATAGTTCTGCAGATCGGCTATGGTTATAAAGCACAGCCCGAACTTTTCGGCCATTTTCTGCAGCTCAGGCGTACGCATCATGGTGCCGTCTTCTCTCATGATCTCACAGCAAAGACCGCATTCCTCAAGTCCCGCCAGACGGCAGAGATCGACTGTGGCTTCCGTATGTCCGTTTCTTACCAGCACTCCTCCGTGTCTGGCCACAAGCGGGAACACATGGCCCGGACGTCTTAAGTCCTCAGGCTTCGTGTCAGGATCTATAAGCTTTCTGCAGGTATATCCTCTTTCTTCGGCTGAAATACCTGTTGTCGTATCCTTATGGTCTACTGAGACAGTAAACGCCGTGCTGTGATTATCTGTATTCTCGGAGACCATCTGCGGAAGATTAAGCTTATGTGCATAATCTATGGACATCGGTGTGCAGATGAGCCCTCTGGCGTGCATTGCCATGAAATTGATGTTTTCCGTTGTCGCAAATCTGGCGGCGCAAATAAGGTCGCCTTCGTTTTCTCTGTCCGGATCGTCTGTGCACATGATAAGCTTGCCCGCTTTCAGTGCTTCGATCGCTTCCGGAATAGTGTTGTAAGTGAAACTCATTGATCTATTCTCCATTTTTATAGAAATCCGTTTTCCGCGAGAAAATCCATGGACAGTTCCCTGCCGTTTCCGGCTTCGGCTTTATCTCCATGCATGAATTTCCATATATATTTTCCCACCATATCATTTTCAAGATTGACTTTATCTCCTGCGCGTTTTCGCAAAAGGATGGTCTCTCCGGCTGTATGGGGTATAAGCGAGACCGAAAAATCATTTTCGGTGACATCTGCCACTGTAAGACTTATACCGTCTATGGCTATCGATCCCTTTTCTATAATGAACCTCAGGATATCTGAAGCCGCGGAGATCCTCACGCGGACTGCATTTCCATCAGGTCTTATTTCGGTTATTCTGCCCGTTCCATCTATATGTCCGGCCACTATGTGTCCGCCAAAGCGGCCGTCCGCCGCCATTGCTCTTTCAAGATCCACGGGATCTCCGTATTTGAGTTCTCCGAGGTTTGTGCGGCTCAGCGTTTCCGGCATCACATCGGCCGTAAAGCCGTCGCCGTCAAACGAGACGACTGTCAGACAGACGCCGTTTACGCAGATCGAATCACCGATCTTTGTCCCTTCGAGGACCTTTGAGGCTTTGATCCTTATCTTTCCGCAGCGGCTGTCAGGGATAACGCCTTTTACCGTTCCGACTTCTTCAACGATTCCTGTAAACACCGTTCATCCCCTCCTTCACATCATATTCCAGCAGTACGTCTTCGCCCAGGTTTGTAATATGCCCGTTTTCGAGCAAAGCTCCAAGCTCAGGCTTTGAGGCGCCGACGCCTTCCACAGGCGTTTTCGCATCCCGTCCTCCGAGTATCTTCGGAGCTATATACGCACAGACATGGTTTACGAGTCCGCTTTCAAGCATTGCCTCATGAAGAATGCCGCCGCCTTCAACGAGACAGCTGTCTATCTTCCGCTCGCCCAAAAGCTGCATGAGCCGGAACAGGTCTACCCTCGCATGCGGTCCTTTTTTCTCCGCCTCCGGTATGCATATTACTTCCGCGCCTGACTTTTCTATATCAGCTTTTTTACACTCGTCACAAACCGCGCAGGCAATTATGGTCTTATAGGCCATGGAAGTCTTTATAATATTGCTTTCAGGTGGTATCCGGAGATTTGAATCCACTATCACTCTGACAGGCTGGTGCGCCCCGTCGACCCTGCAGTTCAGCATAGGATCGTCAGCCAGCACCGTACCGATACCGGCCATTATCGCGCTGTAATGTCCTCTTAATCCATGGACATGGTTCCTCGCCGTTTCCCCTGTTATCCATTTCGATTCTCCGGTATAGCAGGCGATCTTGCCGTCCAGCGACATTGCGTATTTCATTACGACATAAGGCATCCCGGTCGTTATATAATGGAAAAACACCGGATTCAGGGCGTCGCACTCTTCCCGCAGGAAATCCTCGACGACTTCTATTCCGTTTTCCCGCAGTCTTTTTGCTCCAGCTCCGGAGACCAGCGGATTTGGATCTCTTGAGCCTATCACGACCTTCGAGATCTTATTCTCAATTATCGCATCGGTGCAGGGAGGCGTTTTCCCGTAATGATTGCACGGTTCGAGAGTCACATAGATCGTCGCGCCTTCGGCGCTTTCAGTCAGGGAGGCTATGGCATTTCTCTCTGCGTGAAGCTCACCGCATTTTCTGTGATATCCTTCACCGATTATTCGCCCGTCCTTAACTATGACAGCCCCAACCATTGGATTTGGACTGGTCCAGCCGACGCCTTTTTTCGCCAGCTCTATGGCTCTTCTCATATATGCTTCGTCGTTCATACTCCGCCTCTTTCAAGCAGGGAAAATATCAAGCCCCGCATTAATGCAGGGCCTTAAAATCAAAAATCTCCGGATAGAAAACATATCCAGAGCGTAAAACAAAGAATGAACCTTCTTCTATCCAGACTTTACTGTCGGCTCCGGAATCCTTTTTCAAGTCACCGGATCGTACCTTTCGGCTCGCGGGCTATACCGCCGGTGGGGACTTCCACCCCGCCCTGAAGATCTTATTCAACTAGGCTATATAGTAGTCCCTGAGCCTTGCTTTGTCAAGAGCGAGGGCCTCATCAAACAAGGTCATGACGAACAGATCATATTGTAGTATAATGCCTGATAGCGGCTTTTGCCATTTATTAAATTCGAGGTGATAAACAAATGAAACCTGGTTCAGATCTTCATATACATATGGCTCTTGACGGCTCTGACTGGAAAGATGCAATGGGACGACACATCGAACGTCCCGATGAAGCTTTTATACGCTCAACCCTTCAGGAATATAAGGACACCGGAATAACTTTCCTTCGAGACGGTGGAGATAAATACGGCGCCTGCATGGCTGCCCAAAAGCTTGCCGCAGAATATGGCATAACATATATCGCGCCGGCCTTCCCGATCCATAAACGCGGCCATTACGGCGGCTTTATCGGCCGCGGCTGGAGTACAATAGATGAATACTGCGAACTTGCCGAGGAAGCTGCAGATAAAGGAGCCGATTTTATAAAGATAATGATCTCCGGCCTTATGGACTTTAATGAAGCCGGCCGCCTTACGGAATCTTCTCTTAATGACGACGAGATCCTTACCATCATAGACGAGGCTCACGATCTTGGATATGCGGTCATGGCTCACTGCAACGGCTCTGAAGCAGCCATTGCCGCAGCCCGTGCCGGTGTGGAATCCATAGAGCACGGAGCTTTCCTTAACAAAGAAGCCCTGCACGCCATGGCAGACGCCGGAACTGTCTGGATACCTACCCTTTCACCGATCGCGAACCTCATTGGCTGCGGCCGTTTCCCGGACAAGGCCCTTAAATATGATCTTATGACCGCTCAGGAGAACATAAAATACGCAGTCCGTATCGGTATACCCATAGGCTGCGGCAGCGACGCCGGTGCTTATATGGTTCCCCATGTAAAGGGCGCCTTAACCGAATATGACCTGCTGCATGACACTCTCGGAGAAAAGACAGACGAAGTACTTGCAAACGGAGAAGCTATCATTAAAAAGATGTTTTCCTTTGCTTCAGATTAATGCTTCAATCACCTTTCCTATATCCCCGTCGATGCAGATAGCCTGATCCCTGATCTCACGAGGGCATTCTGCATCGCCAAGGTTTACGCAGGCATACACTGCCTCCGGATCAACCGCTGTCATCCGCCAGAAGGGATACTTGATGATACCGGGAGTGTTATAACCCACGCCCAGTTCCAGAAACAGGATTTTTCCTTTCCGTGTTCTCAGGAAATCCTCATATCGTCCTGCTGCCATATGCCAGCCTTCATTCTCCACAAATGAATCATCTGATCGCAGATTCATAGTGACGTCACTTCCGTCATCCGGGCATTTGGGAATCAGTTCGGATGGTATTCTCATCTGAAGGCCACCGTTTTCGGGAACCTTAAATACACCGCTGTCATCTTTTACGAAGCCTTGCGCAGCCATGGCTTTCATGACCCATTCTTCATTATCATAAGTCTTCCTTACCGCAGGGTTCACGCTCTGGAACAAACCGTAATCTCCCTGTGTGTAAAACAGCCTCGTCTTATCAAAGCCTGCTTTCTGAAAGCAATGGTCAACATTTGTTGTAAGCACGAAGTAATCCTTGTCCTTTACCAAGTCCAGAATATTTTTATAAACCGGCTTTGGAGCGTCCATGTAACGGTTTATGTATATATTTCTTGCCCAGAACGCCCAGGATATCTCAGGCTCAAGCTGCATCACATGAAAACCGCCTGAATACATATCGTGAAAGCCATACTTCTTTTCAAAGTCAGAAAAGTACTTTTTGAATCTTTCCCCGCTGTATGTAAAACCCGCAGAAGTTGAAAGCCCTGCTCCTGCACCGATCACTATCGCATCTGCTTTTTTCAAAGCCTCTCTGAGTTTCTCAACATTTTTCAGGACGTTTTCTTCCAATCTCACAGTTGATATTCCTCCAAACATTAAAGATCACCTCCGGCTCATCCTCGTATAAAAAACTTACATTTTTTCAAAAAAAAAATGGGCATCCGTTTATCCGCGATGCCCCTTATCCCGCAGTTCCTTTTTATCCGATCACTGCATCATCAGCGGTATATGCTTCAAGAGAGCCCGCTTTTACCTGGATACATGCATAGCTGATCT
>CADBMM010000021.1 GCA_902795795.1 uncultured Lachnospiraceae bacterium
CGGCGGAGGGATCGTGCCGGGCGGGCTGATGCTTGTCGGCGGCGATCCCGGCATAGGCAAATCCACTTTGCTTTTGCAGGTGTGCCGGAATATTTCTGCAGGCGGCAGAACAGTCCTGTATGTTTCCGGAGAGGAATCGCTGCATCAGATAAAGATGAGGGCTGAGAGGATCGGCAGCTTCAGCGATGATCTGAAACTGCTTTGCGAGACCGACCTTGATCATATCAGGGATTGCATAGAAAGGGAAAGTCCCGGACTTGTGATAATCGATTCGATCCAGACCATGTACAATGACACGGTATCTTCGTCGCCGGGAAGCGTTTCCCAGGTGCGGGAAGCTACATCCCAGCTTCTGCAGATCGCGAAGGGCGGACATATCCCGATATTCATCGTTGGCCATGTCACAAAGGACGGCAGTGTTGCGGGACCGAGAGTGCTTGAGCATATGGTCGATACCGTGCTCTATTTCGAAGGCGACAGACATGCGTCTTACAGGATATTAAGAGCTGTTAAAAACAGGTTTGGTTCGACCAATGAAATAGGCGTTTTTGAGATGAGAGAGGAAGGACTTGCCGAGGTCGCGAATCCTTCGGAATATATGCTGGAGGGGCGCCCGACCGGCGCTTCAGGCTCGGTCGTGGCTTGTTCCATGGAAGGCTCAAGGCCGATCATGATAGAGATCCAGGCTCTGGTATGCCACAGCAATTTCGGAATACCCAGGCGTACGGCAAACGGCACGGATTATAACCGCGTTAACCTGCTGATGGCTGTTCTGGAAAAAAGAGGGCGTCTTAATCTTTCCGCCAGCGACGCCTACGTTAATATTACAGGCGGCATCAAAATGACTGAACCGGCAGTCGATCTGGCAATATGCCTTGCTCTGGCATCTTCGTTTAAGGATTTTGTCGTTGACGAAAAAACAGTTTGTTTCGGCGAGGTCGGCTTAAGCGGCGAGATCCGTTCCGTGAGCATGGCTGAGCAGAGAATAAACGAAGCAAAAAAGCTGGGATTTGAGAAAGTGATCCTTCCTAAGAGCTCCATGAGGTCACTGCGCGGCAAAAAGCCTGAGGGTATAGAGCTCATCCCGGTATCAGACATACGCGAACTTATTGCGCTGTTCAAATGATGATGATACAATAATCAGTAATTATTTCCAATGTGGGGAATGTTTCCCTTACCCTGGAGATCGGAGAGAATAAACATTCCGTTGCCGAAACGTTTTTTACAGATATAGAGGTAGTTATGGCTTTAGACCTTGAAATGCACAGAAAAATAAGAAACAATAACAATACGTTCGCAAAGGTGAACGGCATAGAGGCGATAGAGCTTAAAGAAGGCTATGCGGTCGCGAAGATGGAGATCACGCCGAACCATTATAACCCTCTTGATACGGTTCACGGCGGCGCGATCCTTACGCTGGCCGATGTGGCGGCTAGCTTTGCATCCAACAGCCATGGTATCTGGCAGACCACGCTTGATACATCGATCCACTATGTGCGGGCGGCTGCGGGAAAAGGGACGCTTTATGCAACGGCAAAAGAAATAAAAGCCGGAAGGAAAGTTTCGCTTTATAACGTGGATGTTACCGATCAGGATGACAGACTCATAGCGACATGTACGATATCATTTATGTCGCTTGGAGAGGAAATACCTGATCTTAAGGACGAGAACGCCGATCTCGTCGTTCATAAATACGATAACGCAAAGTAACAGGACATATTATTTTAAGGAGAATATATAAAAATGGCTAAGGATAAGAAGATGGTCGCGGCTATCACATCCATGGACGAGGATTTCGCTCAGTGGTATACGGATGTTGTGACAAAAGCAGAGCTTGTGGGATATACATCAGTTAAGGGATGTATGGTAATTAAACCGGCCGGCTTTGCAATCTGGGAGAACATTAAGAACGAACTCGACAGACGCTTCAAGGAAACAGGCGTTGAAAACGTTTACCTGCCGATGTTTATTCCGGAAAGCCTGCTCCAGAAGGAAAAGGATCACGTTGAAGGCTTTGCACCGGAAGTCGCATGGGTGACTCATGGCGGCCTTGAGGAACTTCCAGAACGTTTCTGCGTGCGTCCGACATCGGAGACGCTGTTCTGCGACCTCTATTCAAAAGATATTCAGTCGCACAGGGATCTGCCGAAACTCTATAACCAGTGGTGCTCGGTAGTTCGCTGGGAAAAGACGACCAGACCCTTCCTTCGTTCACGCGAATTCCTGTGGCAGGAAGGCCATACGGCTCACGCCACGGCTGAAGAGGCCGAGGAGCGCACCATTCTGATGCATAATATTTATGCGGATTTCTGCGAGGAAGTGCTTGCGATCCCGGTCATCAAGGGAAAGAAGACCGATAAGGAGAAATTTGCAGGAGCTGAAGCTACCTATACTATAGAATCTCTCATGCACGACGGAAAAGCGCTTCAGTCAGGCACCAGCCATAACTTTGGCGACGGCTTTGCGAGAGCTTTCGGCGTACAGTATACAGATAAAGACAATACCTTGAAATATGTTCATCAGACATCCTGGGGATTCACGACCCGAATGATCGGTGCCATCATCATGGTCCACGGAGACAATTCCGGCCTGAAGCTTCCGCCGCACATCGCTCCCACCCAGGTCATCGTGATCCCCATCCAGATGAACAAGGAAGGCGTCGTGGAGAAGGC
>CADBMM010000022.1 GCA_902795795.1 uncultured Lachnospiraceae bacterium
ATATCGGTCTACATCTGTGATGATCAGTTTGCCCGTACCCTGTTCCTGCCGGTAAATAGTAAGAGAATTGCCTTCACTCACGTGGATACCGCCCTTGATCGTTAACGTGGCGCCGTCGCCCAGGATGAGGATCACGTCGTTTTTTACATCGATCCGGCGGTCGTACGTGACATTTTCGCCGGCATGCACCGCATATTGATTGAATCCACGATCATTCCAGGTAAAGAGTCTGTCATTGTCATCTCTGCTCTCGATATGGAACCACTCCGTCAGTTTGATCTGATTGCCGTTCTCATCGTAGTAATACAGCGTTCCCCGATAATCTGTTACAGTGATTTCATAATCGATCCCCTCGATAACGACCACCATCTTCTCCGTTGTGTTAAACGGCTGGTGCGACGTAACGACCCATTCTCCGCTCTCACACGAAGCGGAAAACAGCGTTTCATCGCTGACAGTCACTGCCTCTGCAGTTCCGCAAAGTCCCACCGTCTCCAAAATGACAGACAGCGGAACACTCTTGCCGCCGGGAAGAACATACTGGAGATCACCGTAGGTGAATTCTACGGTGTAAAATGAAAAGCCATCCGTTTCCGCGGTAACGGTTTGCCCTTCTGAAGCCACGTCCAGCTCCTCGGCAGATAAAGTACCCTGAGACTCATCTTCAGATATATGCCAGACTTTCGTTTCGAGATTTTCATTACCCGCTTCAGCCATACTGAAGGATACCTTAACGCTCTGACCGTCCGCAGGCTGCCGCTCATTGCCGTCTGCATCAAGTACCTTGATGTCAAAAGTATATGACAGCGCCACGTTAACACTGTCCTGCCGTGCTTCTTCAATAGCGGTTTCTACTGCTGAAGCCGGAATTTCAGTGACTGAAAGCACTGCGTTTTCAGGGAATATTCCGGGATCAGCGCTTACCGTGACTGTAACGCCATTCACAGTTTGCGCCTGCTCAAAAGCCGGAAATTCCTGCATCGGATCTGCATTATTATCCTGCGCTTTCTGAGGCTCCTGCTCTTCTTCAGGCCTCAGATCCTTCTGAAGATCTTCAGTAGTCCCGCTGATTTCTGCCGAATCCGAAATTGTATCAACAGAAGATACACCGGAAGCAGAAGATACATCAGATGTGTTTATTAAATCAGCTTCAGTGGAAACAGGCTGTTCGGTTTCCATCCCGCTGCCTTCTGAAACACTTAATACTGCTTCTTCCGAAGAATAAGAGGTTTCCGCAACAGATGCCGGTACAGTTTCTCCCGAACTGTCTTCCGCTGCAGGTTCAGTATCTTCTTGAAGCAGTTCATCAATGACATTTCCTTCACCGGTCGCAGCCATATTCTCATCTGCTGCTTCTGAGGATTCCACATCAACTGTTACATCCCCGGACGCGCGTACATCATTCGGGATCACGCTCCCTATCAGCAGCATGCTTAGCGCTATGGCTAAAATTCGTTTAGTATTCATCTATCTGCATCCTCCGTTTTTATTGTCAAGATCCGAATCATTCCGATGCCGTTTTTTTCTTTGGTATCTGTAAAGCAATACCGAGATCAGCACGCCCAACATGAAAAAGATCACGGCCACCAGGACATACCCGCCGACACTTTCCGACAGCAGCGATGATGCCGTAAACCGATTCCCGCAATATCCCGTCAGCCCCTGAATATAAAATGTCAGAGTTACCAATACCGCGAACAATGCCGTACTGATACAGCCTGCAGTAATCAGTCTTCCGCTGTCTTTCTTCCGTTGAAGTCCGGCTGCTCTTTCATGCATAAGCCGTATCCGCTCTTCATTACTTCTCATGACAGGATCCTCCTCTCATAAAAATCTTTTCACTTATATAGATACCTGAAACCCGAAATCTCCCCCCAGGAGCGCAAAAAATATTGTATAAATTCCAGAATACGAATTTGTGCAATATTTTTTTGCGTTTGTAAGATTATTCGCAGTACCTCCTGTTCAGAACGGAGCCTTTTCCTTAACTACGTCCTTACCAAATACTGCTTTTCGAAAGATCAGAGTAATGACCGTCGTGAAGAGCGGGATCAGGTATCCTATAAGAGCCAGCGTTCCCGTCTGCGAGACAAGGATATTGTAGACGCCATGATAGGTGATCGCCACGGCAAGAAGCGCCAATGTACCGGCTGCCCTGAGCCACACGCGATCCCAGAGGCGCAGGATGCCGGCCGCCATAATGAATGCGCAGACCACGTGCATTGCTCCGGTGCCGAATCCCCTGATCAGCAAATACAGGATCCTGTCAGCACCGTTCTGAAGAAGGTAGCATACGTTTTCAAATGTCGCAAACCCAATCGCGGTCATCAGACACGAATCTGCGATATCCCTTTTATGCGGTTCAAAGATCAGCAGATAAAACAGGATCGGAAAGAGCTTCATGGTCTCTTCCACTAACGGCGAGATCTCCAACGAAGCAGTTAACAGCTCTACTCCCTGCGCCGCTGCAATAAAAGTGCTTATATAAGATGAAAGAAGGCAGGCTGCCATACCAGAAAGCAGGAAAATCATCATTCGTTTTCCCTTTCCCTGTGTGCAGATCAGCGCGATCAGCAGGGGCGCTGCAAGGCAGACAAAGATATTTTCGATATAATTCATCCGTCCACCGCCTTTCCGAGTGCCGCCGGAAACAACAGAAACATGGCCGATAGCATTATATCAAACCAGGAGTACGGATTCATCAGCGTAACGTCTGTCCAGAAACACGAAGCAGTCCACGCACCGTATTCCTCCAGGCAGAACAAAAGCACAAGAATATAGATCCATACCTTTTTACATTTGGTTTCCGGATGATCAGCTTTCTGAGCGCGAATTGATAAAAGTCCTTCTCCCGCGTTCCATATCAGCAGGCACATAAGCAAGGCCGAAATGATATTTCCGACCCAGTCTCCCCATTGCAGATAGAAAATGCACATTCCAACTGTAAAAACCGGTATGATCCAGAGGATCCTGCTGCGATGCCTTTCGTCATTTTTATCGCGCAGATCATAGAGCAGCAGCAAAAGAAACAGGTAGGCTGCATACCAGGAAAGATACGGGATGTAAGAATATTCAGGCGTTTTTCCATACAGGATCAGGAATAGTTCCCAGTACAGATCTCCGAGAAAGAAGACTCCGGAGGCCAGAGTCAGCATGATCCATGCGCGGCTTTGTAAAAGGATCCCTTTACGAAGCGCGACAGCTGTGCAGATCCCCGTTGTTACGAGCTGTATTCCGTTTTCGATGGTCTCGATCATAATCCGGCTCCATGTTTTCATGTTCTGCAGGCCTTTTCGAATAACCCGTTACTTCTGCCCCGACATTATTTCGGAATCTGTCGGCTCTTCCTGATCCTTCCGCTCTGTACCAGCCTTCCATTTTTTCAGCCGGAAGCAAAAGATCGTTACCGCGGCTCCCAGAAGAAATGCAAGTATCCCGATGACAATATATCCCAGCACACTGCTCGCGGAAAATATACTTGCACTCATGCTGCCCTGTTGGTCTCCCACAACAAATGCTTCGGAAAATCCGGGCATAAGTAGTGAAAGCACGATAACCAGCGCAAAGCACGCCGCCACGCTGACCGTTTGTATGATCTGAACTTTGTGCTGTCTCTTCTCTTTTTCCAGTTCGGCCGCCCGCTTATGCATCGCAGCGATCCGTTCTTCATTCGTGCGCATGTGTGATTCCTTCTTTCATGAGTTCTGTTCTAAGTATTGTTTTCCCTCTCTGGAGCAGCTTATCGACCCTTTTTTTGCTGACACCCATGACGGCAGCGGCATCTGTGTAGCTCAGGCCTTCAAAATAGACAAGCCAGAGCGCTTCTTTTAATTCAGGATCGATCCGCTCAAGACACAGGTGAAGAATTTGTTTCTTCTCTTCCTGCTGCAGATGATCCTCCGGCGTGAGGCTGTCCGCAAGCTCCCTCTCCGCACCTTCCAGACTGAAGCTCTCTATCCGGCTTTCCCTGCTGTGAAAACGGGAGGCCAGATTTCTGGCCGTCTTATACAAATAAGCTTTGAACCCGCCATTCCGGATGCGGGGTCTTTTTACCATGATCCTCGCAAACGCTTCTATCGTCAGATCCTCCGCATCATGCCAGTTATGCAGATACCCATATAAATAAAAGGTCAGACTGTCGCCATGACGGATCATCAGCTCATCGTAAGCCGAAGTGTTTCCGTCAAGAAACTGACTATACAATATGTCATCGCTCTGCATGGCGGCCTCCTCCATCAGTCTTTTGCGTCAATAAACCCTCAAATAAAGATCTCATCCGGCAGCCAAGCATCCATCACGCAAACCGCAGCCGGATTTCCGGCAAACACTTTATCCGTAAATGCATCTACTACATATTGTTTCATTTGGTACCTCATCTTTTCATTACATCCGATTACTCCAAACAGAATAACCTGTTGTTATCATCCGGTATGCGGATCTTCTTATTCCGTCAGAAAATTCCATATACTATAACTCCCGCAGCCGCGGAAATTCCGATCAGGGCGATCGGTGAAATTCCCCTCTTCATCACTTTTCGTGATCCGAAATATACAGTTGCTAAAACGGCGGTCATTATTATAACGATCCAGTCCGGTTCCAGGCTGAGCCCGGTCCCGAAGCAGTCCTGAAAGATCATGAATGCGCCCGTTGCCAGTATTACGCCTATTATACAGTGCTTAAGTCCTCCCAGAACCGCCTGGAAATAAGGATTTTTAAGCAATGACTTCAAAAGCACCATCACGAGCAATATTATTAAAAAGGCCGGCAGTACCACAGCAAACGTAGCAATGGCTGCACCCGCAATTCCCGCCTGATCATTTCCAACGTAGGTGGCCAGATTCACCATGATCGGCCCCGGCGTACTCTCACTGACAGCGATCATATATGTCAGCATCTCTTCACTGATCCAGCCATAGGAAAGTACGACTTCCTGCATCAGGGGGATCGCAGCATATGCTCCTCCGAAAGAAAAGCATCCGACCTTTAACATGCCAAAAAAGAGTTCGAAAAGTATCATGATCCGCCTCCTTTATCTGCCGCTCCGGGCTTTGCTGCCATGAACAGCAATAAGCTTACAGCACCGGCAGCAAGCATGAGAACGATAGTCGAGATGCGGAGCGCGAATATGTTAACGATCATCATCATGATAAAAGATGCGATCACAAATATCTTCGACAGAGCGTTTTTCTGCATTTTCTGCAGCATCTTTATCCCTGCGTCGAGGATCAGAATACCTACAGCGATCTTGATCCCCTTAAAGGCATTCGCCACCCAGATGATCTCCAGAAATCTGTCCAGATAGCTGGAAATGAGAAGGATAACGAAAAAAGACGGAAGGATAATTCCGATCGTCGAAACCACAGAGCCGATAAACCCCCGCTGCTTATATCCTATAAAAGTCGCGCAGTTAATAGCGATCGGACCCGGCGTGGATTCCGCGATAACCGTCATATTCATCATATCTTCGTGGGTGATCCATTGCTTTTTACTTACGCAGGCATCCTCAATAAGAGATATCATGGCATATCCCCCGCCAAATGTAAAAAGCCCGATCTTTGCAAAAGTCAGAAAAAGCTCCAAAAGGACAGGCATTGCGTTCCTCCGTTTTATTCATCCACATCAGCCGGGGTCTGAAACTCATAACCACAGTGACAGTCGTATCCTTCACCATATTCATGATGAATGAAAATATTATTCTTTGTCAATACTTCTTTATGCAAACACAAAAAATCCGGCCTTAACAGCCGGATTTTTATTAATTTGGAAAACTTTATATTAATCAGCCGATCTGGGTGAGCAGATAGTTTTCATATCCCATCTCTTCGATCTGATGCAGATGATGTCTTACCCAGTTATAATGCTCCTGCTCGTCAATAATGAACTGCTGGATCATATGTCTTGTGATGTAGTCATCATCACACAGAGCAAGTGCCTAATAGAATGCTGCTGTGAGTTACCAAACCAACCCTTTGCAAATCCCTTTAACAGTTCGATTTTAGTCATTTTATTAACCTCCGTTCGCAAAGCCCGGCCACTTCTCTTTTTATCTATTCCACTGAAAGCGATTCGATCTCTTTATGGTTTTTAAAAAATGACTCCAGCTCTTCCTTAAGAACCAGGTCTCTCGTGGTGATCGTAAGAACATGTTTGACCCCTTTATCTTCGCTGCGGATCATTTCATGCGATGTAAGTTCTCCGTTGATAAGCCCGAATAGTTCATCACATATCGCAGAAACCGATTCTGCGTAGATAGTCATGGTTATGATTGCCTGAAGCGACTTGTTCTTTAACGACCGTTTTCTTATTACAAACTGAACAATAAGCATGACAACGGAAGAAAACACTCCAAGAAGAAGCATTCCGGAACCTATGGCCATACCAACGCCGGCGGTCATCCATATTCCTGCAGCGGTAGTCAGGCCCTTAACGCTGTTCCCTGTCTTGAATATTGCTCCGGCGCCTAAAAAGCCGATACCGGTAACGACCTGCGCGGCAATTCTGGCCGGGTCTGCCCCTCTGGTCCCGTAAAGCACTGCTTCCCCGACGTTAAGATCAATAAAAGCATATTTCGAGAGCATCATAAACAATGCCGCTCCGCAGCATATGAGGATATGCGTTCTTGCACCTGCTGCCTTCAGATGTTTTTTTCTCTCCCATCCGATCGCCGCCCCGCAGGCCGCCGCGATCAGTATCCTGGAAAACAAAACAAGATAGAATTCCAATCCTTCCGAAAAGGCAATTTCAAATCCCATAATACACCCCCGTAAGAATCATCTGATTATGTTCTGTTATTTCTCTATAAGCTGGTTTTTATTATTATAAGCTTATCCCAGTGCTACGTCCAGCACCATCATCAGGCTGAAGCTTTCTGCAAAAAAACAAGGCGTGCAAAAAACGAAAGTTTTCCACACGCCTTTTATTATTATACATATAAGCCGAACAGCGTTGATTTCCGCCCGCTGTTATTCCGCGAGAGCAGCTCCAAGGGCCCTGCACTTTTCGAGAGCCTCATCATCAGGTGCATCCGTGCAGATAACGCTTTCTGCCTTAAGATTCGCACCTGTGTTTTTGCAGTCATCTTCCCAGATCCTCATCCATTCGCCGTCTCCCCAGCCGTAGGATCCAAAGAGAGCAATATCTTTTCCGCCTAATTCACTTTTGACAGCCTCGAACATCGGGAGAAATTCCGTGTCCTCAAGCTCTTCCGCGCCCATTGCGGGGCAGCCGAAGGCAACAGCATCATACTCTGACATTTTCTCACTGCTGAAATCCGAAGCCGCTATTTTAGTACCATTTGATCCCTGTACGACAGCGTCGGCCATGGATTCTATATTGCCTGTACCGCTCCAAAATACAACTGCTACTTTTTTCATTAGTATACCTCGTTTCTTTTATGTATTTAATATCTTCATCCTGCTACTGCAAGCTCATCCAGGCCGCATCCGGAACGCAGCTTCCGCATGTATTCATCCATACAGCTTTTATAGCTGTCGAAGGTCATTTTGGCTTTTTTTACATCTCCGTATACTTTCCAGAATCCGCATAATTTATAATTTGCGGCACGGTTCAGAATAAAGCCTTCTACATCTTCCGGCGGATAGCCTAAGAAGAGGCCTATTTCATGGGGGAATTTATCCTGGCATTTCAGCTTTCGCGCAAGCTGTGTAACGCACCTTGAGGGACAATCTTTGTTGTATCCGAAAAGATCCAGGAGCTCCTTGTAGTTAGTTACAGCTAACTCTAAATCTTAAATTTAGTTAGCTTTCGCTAACTCAAAGATATATTACAGGCAGTCAGTCAATATGTCAAGCAGGAAATCATTCAGTTTTGTTAATCAATTCAATGAGAAGATCCTTTTATCAGAACAATCTGAAATGATTTTTCTCGAATTCCAGAAGGCCTTCGTCACGCATCTTTCCAAGCTCATTCGACATGGCGCTTCTGTCTACAGACAGATAATCAGCCAGCTGCTGTCTGTTAAACGGAATGGTGATGCTGGAGCTGTTCTGCTTCTTCGCTTCTTCAGAGAGGTATGAGATCAGTTTTTCCCGTGTCGTCCGTCTCGACATGTAATTCAGTTTCTGAACAAGTCCCCTGTTTTTCTCGGAGATCGCAAAAAACAGATTCTGTACGACCATGGTATGAAAACGGCACGCTGAAGAGCACGTTGTTATCACGCGCTTCACGTCAAAGAAAAAAACGGAGCTGTCCTCCACGGCAATGACATCATTCAGAAGAGTCCCGCTGTCCGGCGCCACATAGGCTTCGCCGAAGATCTCTCCGACTCCGATATGCCCAAGAATGCTTCGGTTCCCCCAGTAATCATCTTTCTGGATATGCAGACTGCCTTCTGCAAGCACAAGGATATCGCTGAGATATTCGCCCTGCCGCAGTACATATTCACCCTTTTTGTATTTAATAAGCCTCGCTCCCAGGCAGGAAAGCATGGTGCTGATATTTTCATCACCTACGCCGGAAAAAAGCTTTGTTCGCTTCAGTACAGGAACTAATTCTTCCATAAAAGATCCTTTCCGTTGTAAAAACAACCGACCTGTTTGTTTTATCGTACTATACTCAAGGTACAAAATCAAGAGAAACAAGGAGATGACAAACATGATACGGAAAATCATTAAAATAGATGAAGAAAAATGCAACGGCTGCGGGCTGTGCGCCAGTGCCTGCCATGAAGGCGCGATCGATATTATAGACGGCAAAGCCAGACTTGTAAGAGAAAACTTCTGCGACGGATTCGGCGACTGCCTGCCGAATTGTCCGACAGGAGCAATAACATTTGAAGAACGCGAGGCCCCGGCTTATGACGAAGCTGCCGTACAGGCTGCTAAACAAGGAGGAATAACAATGACGGGTGAAGATATTATGAAGATCAAAGACGAAACAGAACGCAAGGCAGCAATGATGGCACATCTGTCTGCCGGTGGAGAACATCCTGCCGTAGGCTGCCCCGGATCCAGAATAAGGCAGTTTACAAGAGAGGATGGCGCCCAGCCCGAGCTTTCCACCAGCGGATCACGATCAGTATCCCGCCTCGGACAGTGGCCCTGCCAGATCAAGCTGCTGCCGACACAGGCTCCTTTCTTTGACGGAGCAAAGCTTCTGATCGCCGCAGACTGCACGGCTTACGCCTACGCCAATATGCACGAGGACTTCATGAAGGGGAAGATCACCCTGATCGGCTGCCCAAAGCTCGACGCCGTTGACTATACCGAAAAGCTGACCGCCATCATCCGCGACAACGATATCAAAAGCGTTACCGTCGTGCGCATGGAAGTGCCCTGCTGCGGCGGACTGCAAAGAGCCGCGGAGAATGCCCTTCAGGCAAGCGGAAAATTCATCCCCTGGCAGGTCGTAACGATCTCGACAGACGGGCGCATTTTAGAATAAGATATATAGTTGAGTTTACAGACTAATGAAGCGCTGGCAGATTACAGTTAATGGAAACATGCGTTTATCAGCGTTTCTCTAAAACTGGAGGTAATAGATATGATCATGGAAGGATGTCAGGGAAAACCGCAGATCAAGATCATGGATAAGATCTGTCCGCAATGCGGCTATGAGATAGAGATCTTCTCCATCGATACCGAGGCCGTCTGCGAAAACTGCGGATTTACGATCTACAATGATACTCTGACCTGCGTGCAATGGTGCCAGTATGCACGGAAATGCTTCGGAGATGCTGCATATGAATCACTGATGAAGGCTGCCGAGATCCAGAAAGCAAGGGCTGCCGCAGCGAAAAAAGCATAATAATTTATACGCTGCCGTACTTGTCTTACCGGTATTCGCAGTCATCCAGATGGTCGTTCACTATCCCAATCGACTGAAGAAAAGAATACGTTATCACAGGTCCCACAAACCCGATCCCGCGCTTTTTCATGTCCTTGCTCATGGCTATGGAAACATCGGAGACGGTCGGGATATCCTGCGGCGTCTTCCAATGGCCGTCGATCTGACTGCCGCCTGTAAAGCTCCACAGATAGGCGTCAAATGAACCGAACTCTTTTTGGATCTGTTTTACGATCTGCGCGTTCTTCCGGACGCTGCAGATCTTATTTTTATTCCGGATGATTCCCGGATCGGACCGGAGGGCTTCAAGCTCCTCATCGGTCATTTTCGCACATTCGTCGATGATAAATCCATGAAACGCCTTCAGGTAAGCCGCTCTCTTGTGCATTATGATCTGCCATGAGAGCCCGACGCTTGCCCCTTCCAGGCAAAGCATCTGGAACTGAAAATCATCGTCATGATTCACCTTGCACCATTCGTGATCATGGTACTCTTCCAGGATAGGATCGCCGTTATACCAGTTTCTGCATTCGCTCATATATATGTTCCTCTTATATTAAAGAGCCTTTTTGGGACAATTTCTGACGCATTCCATGCACAAAATGCATTCTGTCCCGTTTTCCCTTCTTCTTGAATTATCAGTGACATCAACATTCATCGGACATACCTTTTTACATTTACCGCAGGATATGCACTTTTCCTTATTGCACTTCACCCGGATCAATGAAAAATAGCTCATCGGCTTCAGAAAAACGGTTATCGGGCAGATGTACTTACAGAATGCTCTGTTGTCCTTAAACGCAACAGCCAGGGCAATACCAACGCCATAGTAAACGGCATTTCCTATGATAAACGCCCAGAACATTATCCGTTCAATATTTCCGACCTTTGCCAGAAAAAGTGCCGCTACAAAGATCAAAGATGCCGCAAACGTTACGTACCTGATCCACCCGATCTTTTTTCTCGGCTGAGCCGGAACCTTGTACGGCAGGAAATCCAGTACCATTGCCGTCCAGCAGGCATATCCGCACCAGCCTCTTCCAAAAAGCAGCGGTCCGAATATCTTTGCAACAGCGTAATGGATCGTTGCCGCCTCGAATACTCCGGTAAACAGGTAATACCAGAAGCCCTCTATCTGCATATTTTCATTGCAGATAAGTCCCAGATAGATGAGCATATACAGGCCGACCAGCAGCTGCACGATCCGCCTTGCGTACTTGTATTCCCTGATAAACAGGAAAATGCCAAGCGAAATTGAAATACCGATATAGCTGAAATTGAACAGATAAAACAGATTGTCCTTTGTCAGCCACAATGTCACGGCTACGATCTCAAAAACCGCAAGCATTATGAATGGAAAAAAATATTTTCTTTTCTGCATAAATGTCTGCCTTTTAAACTTATTTCTCCGGAAGCGGCGCATGTTTTATGATGATATGCCAGTCTTCTTTAGTCATCAGACTCACATGCCCTGTCCGTTTCTCATGCATCAGTGGAACATCTACATTCTCAGATCGCCATTGATACTTGAAACCGCACTTTTCCTGAACACGCTTTGACTTTGTATTGCCCTCATAGTATCCGATCCAGACCTTCTGCATGCCCAGGTCCTCGAAAGCATGGCGGAGCATTTCCTTCACAGCTTCCGGCATGATGCCGCAGCCCCAGAATGGCTTTCCCAGCCAATAACCCATCTCGCACTCATCATCTTCGTTTGCGAGATCATTTCCGCGGGATCCGTTCAGCTTCAGCTCAATAGCCCCGATAGCCTTTCCGTCCTCCTTCAGACAGATCGCATAGGCCTCTTTTCCGTTAAAAACATTCTTTATCACATCCCGACTCTCATCAATGCTCCGGTGAGCCGGCCATCCGGCTATCGGACCCACATCCGGATCGCTGGCATATTTGTACAGATCCTCTGCATCGCTCTCTTCCCAGCGGCGCAGGATCAGACGTTCCGTTTTCATATTCACCTTTTCCCCCAATTAAAGCATTACAGTTTATCGTACTTATCGGCTTTTCCTTTTGCTTTTTCGACCGGATACTTTGCCTCGTTCCGGCTCATTTTTTCCATGACTATTTCGTCTTCATCCAGGCCCAGTTTATCAAGCATATTTCTGCAGTAGACTAATACATCAGCCAATTCTTCTTTGACGTGTGCGATATCATAATCAGTATCACTCCACTGAAAACATTCCAACAATTCGTTAGCTTCAATAGAAATGGATTTTGCCAGGTTGGCCGGAGAATGGAACTGATCCCAGTCTCTGTCTTCAGTGAATTTTCGTATTCTGTCGATAGTTTCCGTTTTCATAATGCCTCTTTCGTTATTTTGATAATAATGATCCTTCATCTTGCCGCGGCGATCTTTAACGGTGCCAAGAACAGTATCGATCCTGCGATCTCTTCGGCAGAATGCCTGAAGTTTTCAGCAGTCCACTCTTTCAGCATCTGGCCCAGGCCGCCGACAACAAACGCGTTGCTGTACCTCCGTGTCAGCTCCAGGTCACCGGAATGCTTAAGCGATTCCTCCTGCAGCGGATACCGCATATGCGCATTGCAGATCTCTATAAACTCCTTAAGGAAAAGATCAAACAAGGAGTTTTTATACAGCAGTGACAAAAATTCTTTGTGTTCCTTCCAGTAAAGGAAAAATCCGATATACAGCTTATATGGATCCTGCTCTCTGAAATCCGTGCTCCCAAGCAGTTTCGACACCAGAAAATCCGTACAGTACACGATCAGATCTTCCTTGCTTTCACAGTTGCGGTAGTAGGTCCTTCTGGAGACATTTGCATATCTGCAAATATCGGTAACTGAGATATCTTCGATCTTTTTGTTCCTCAGATGATAAAAAAGACCTCCCGCCAGCTGTTCCAGAGAATATTTTACCTGTTTTTTATCCGAATGATTATACATTATTTCTGCTACACTCAAGAAAAAGTCTTTCTGTAAATGCCTGAATTTCAGGCATTTTCATGTGTCACACTATTGTGCTCTTTGTATATTTTATGATCCATTAATTGAAATGTAAAGCTGTTATCCATTAAACTAAAAAAAAAGAAAACTATAAAGGAGGATCTCCGATATGAGTGAAACAAAGAAACTGCAGATAGTTCTTGGCGGAACATCAGGAATGGGTCTGGCGACTGCCATCGCCTTAGGCAAGCAGGGACCGGTACTGGTCGCAGGAAGAAACGAGAAAAAGCTGAACAACGCCGTCGAGGCCATGAAAAATGCCGGAGTAGATGGCTACGGAAAACAATGCGATATCTCGGACAAAGCTTCTCTGGCAGACTTCGTTCAGTATGCTCTCTCCATCGCACCCATCGGCAATGTGGTAAACGCTGCAGGCGTAGATGCAGGTTCCAGCGAAATGATCTGGAAGATAAACGTACAGGGTACCATCAATGTCGTAGAAGCATTCCTTCCGTATATCGACGGTTCCTGCATCGTTAATTACTCTTCCATCACGGGATACTATTATCAGCCGACCCCGGAAGAAATAGCGATCTGGTCAGCCCCCGATGCGGACGACTTCTTTGAAAAATCATTAAACTACGTATCAACAAAGGAGATCGATCCCCGCATGGCCTTTATGGGGCCCCAGTTCCTTACCTATATTGCATCCAAACGATTTGTACAGTATTACACTGCCGCAAACGCACTTCGCTTCGGCCGGAAAAACAGCCAGATCTTTTCGGTAGCTCCAGGTTCATTCGATACCCCGATGCTTCGTGAAAATACCGAAGAAGCCATTGCCGGAATCGAAAGAGGAACAGCCTTCGGACGGCTTGGCCGGCCGGAAGAAATGGCCGACTTCATCATCAAGCTTCTCGAACCGGGTCATGAATATCTGACCGGAGTAGATTTGATCCTTGATGGCGGAAAGCATGCCATGGGAACCATTAAACAGTATGAATAACCGCTAAGAGTCTGTCGCACCAGACGTATAATAATGACTGGTGCGACAAACTCATGACAAAAAACATTCCAGTTCCTTCTTCGTTTCCGCAAGCCCAGTAAAGTGGATCGTATTCAGCCCGAACTCTTTTGCGGCACAGACATTCTCATAATTGTCATCAATGAAAACACAGTTTTCGGGAGTAAGATCATATTCATCGCAGATCTTCTGATAAATACCGGGATCCGGCTTCACCATGCGTACATAACATGAGAAAATGCCTCCATCCATATACGGCATAAAATCCAGCACGGAAGGATTGGATCTCATGGTAAGTTCGGAGTAATTTGAAAGATAAAGGATCTTATACCCTCTCTCCTTCAGCCCTGTGATCCAGGGGATCGCATAGTCCGCGCGGCTCATTGTCTGCCCGACATTTTCAATAGTGATCCGGATCTCGTTAGCATATTCCGGTTCCGCCGCCAGCATCAGGGAAATTATCCTGTCCTCGTCTTCTCCCTTGTCCAGCTCATTCCAGTATCCGGTTTTCCATATCGCCGCAGTCACCTTTTCCACGATCTTCTCATCATTGTTCCAAAGTCTACGAACGTATGACATGAAATCATAGTGCATCAAAACATTGCCTATATCAAATATGATCGTATTTATCATTTTTAAGCCTCACATTGCAAGCAAGCTCCATGGAGATCTCTTCTGCTCTTCTCCTTACAGCTTCGATAAGTTGAATTCGTTTACATTCAATATATCACAATGTCCATCCTTCTTTTTCAAAAAAATCAAAATAATAGCGCATACGGAGATTTTCCGAATGCGCTAAATAAATTAATGTATCCTGTGATTTGTTTGTTTCACGCTTCCTCTTTCCAGACTTCTTTTGCAAGACGGAATGCTGCCCAGCCTTTCGGCCAGCCCACATACATTGTCGCGTGGGTGATGATGGCCGAGATCTCCTCCCTCGTCACGCCGTTTGCTTTCGCATTCTGCAGGTGATAGGTCAGTGATGAATCCGTGATTCCGGAAGCCATCAGTGATACCACCGTGATTATGCACTTTGTCTTTATATCTATTGCTTCTTCGTTCCATACCTCACCAAAGAGCACGTCATCGTTGAGATGTGCGAACATCGGGGCAAATTCTCCCAGCTGCTCTCTTCCTGCTGTCTGTACGATCTTCTCTGCCATTTGTTTTCCTCTCCTCTTACTTTGCTATCTTCTGGTCACCTGTTGTCCACACATGCTTTTCTTTTGCGGACGAAGGCTTGTTCTGCGCCATGACGCCTGCCAAAGGATGCGGCACGTATGGTTCTTCAATATACACGATCTCATCCGGTGCAAGTGTAAGATCCACAGCCTTTGCCGCGCCTTCAATATGGTGCAGTTTTGTTGCACCGACCACAGGTGCTGTCACCTTGGTCAGCAGCCATGCAAGCGATACTTCCGTCATGGTCACGCCATGCTTTTTTGCAAGCTCCGCCACACGGGCAATGATCACGTTATCCTGCGCGGCCGTGGCGTCGTATTTGAATTTTGCATAGGCATCTTCTTCGGCACGCTTCGTTCCGCCTTCGCCGGGGAGTCTTGAGAGTCTGCCGGAAGCCAGGGCGCTGTAAGGCGTAAGCGCGATGTTTTCCTCGCTGCAGTAAGGAACCATTTCCCGCTCTTCCTCACGGAAGATCAGGTTGTAATGCCCCTGTACGGAGACGAACTTTGCAAAGCCTTCCTTCTCAGCAAGAGCGTTGGCTTTGGCGATCTGCCAGGCAAAACAGTTGGAGATGCCGATATATCTGGCTTTTCCGGCCTTTACGATACGGTTCAGGCCGTCCATGATATCTTCAACAGGAGTCTGCCAGT
This sequence comes from uncultured Lachnospiraceae bacterium, assembly GCA_902795795.1. Taxonomy (GTDB): domain Bacteria; phylum Bacillota; class Clostridia; order Lachnospirales; family Lachnospiraceae; genus Alectryocaccobium. The sequence continues at coordinate 15,580 of CADBMM010000022.1, forward strand.
CCCACATGTGATAAATGTAAAGATCCACGTAGTCCATCCCAAGATTTTTCAGACTCGTGTTGATCATGCTTTCTATGTGCTGCTGTCCGCTGATGCCCTGCTCGATCTCTTCCTGAGTTCTTGGAAGGAACTTGGTTGCAACGACTACATCATCACGCTTTGCAAAGTCCTTAAGCGCACGTCCTACATACTGTTCACTCGTGCCGCTCTGATAAGCAATGGCCGTATCATAGAAGTTAACGCCCAGTTCCAGCCCACGCTTTATGATCTCTCTTGTATGCTCCTCGTCAATGGTCCAGCTGTGCTGGCCGCGTCCAGAATCACCAAATCCCATGCATCCCATGCATATCCTGGATACGTTCAGATCTGAATTGCCAAGCTTTGTATATTTCATAGTTGCCCTCCTTTACAGCAGCTCATCCTGACATGATTTTTCCACTTTTTTATTCACCCAGCAGCCGGATAATGCAGCCGTAAGTGAGTTCATAAACGGTTTGATATACATAGTTGATTCCCGCTTCCTTCATGGCAGCTCTCTGCTTTTCGGTGACAGACGTGTAAGGGTAGATACCGAACATAAACGGAAAAAATGTATAGATAAAATTCCGAATGTCTGTCACGCTCATATCCGGACAGAACTTCTCCAGCAGCATGTGCATCAGCTGCAAGGAACGTCCGTAAGACTGCTTGAATGCTGTCAGCAGCTCCTGACGGCTGTTAGCCTCCATGTCATAGTTGTTCATAGACAGGAGTTTCAGAAGCTGTTCTCTTCCGGCCAGTGATGCAGCGATCTTTTCTGACAGCTCTGCCTTCGAAAGCTTCCCGTTTCCGTCCAGTATGGCAGTCAGGTCTTCATTCCAGCGGTCGTATTCCCTCTGAAAAAGAGCCAGAAAGATCTCTTCCTTTGTTTCAAAGTAGTTGTATATGGTAGGCCGGGAAAAGGATGTGATATTTCCGATCTCCTTGAGTGTGATCTCTTTAAAGCTCATTGTCTGGTATAACTGTTCGCACGCATTGATAATTTCTTCCCTTTTCTGCGCGATCTGTTCCAGTGTAACTTTTCTCATATTTCTACCCTCTTTGATCAGGTAAATGCTGACACCGTGTCAGTGTGCTTATTATAAGCATATTCTGACACGGTGTCAATATGTTTTGTATTAATACATATATTCGTTAAGACTGTATCATGAAAACATTATCCAAGGGCCACGTCCAGCGCCATCATCAGGGTCCGGTCAAGTTTAACATGGGGACCTTCAGTCTGCTCGCTCTTATCGATACTTCTGTGTAGATGCGGGATCACATGATCCAGAAGAAGCAGGAACAGTATCCCCAGCCAGAAGCCGATAAAAGCCGGAAGAAATGCCAGTCTGCCTTTGTCTGACGACTGTTCAATGGCGGGGACGATCAGACTCCAGATCGACGCCGCTACCATCACACCCGCCGCAAATCCGGTCAGAGCTCGCTGTATATTGGCCTTGAGATCCTTTTTCAGGAAAAACACACAGGCTGAACCGGCTGCTGTACCGAAAAAGGGTATCAGAAGCCCCCAGATCACTGTTTTCATCTCCATCCAAACAAACCTTTCTTTTCACAGGGAGCTGACTCGATATCCAGACAAGTGTACCCCGTAGCGTCGATAGCAGCCTTCAGACTATCATTATTCACAGCCTCTTCTGTCAGGAAAGAGGCTTCCTTTTTGCTTCTTGAAGCGGTGACCTTCTTCGCAGAGGGAACCGCATTTCGAATCGTGTCGCATATATGTGCCTCGCACATCCCGCACATCATACCGTCGATCTTCATTGTTATTCTGATCATACTTTCATCCTCCGAAAACGATCCTGACGATCTTCATATTTACCAGTCTGTCGCAAAAGTGGTTCGTTATCCTTTGCTTACTTCTCAAGGGAAACAAATTCAGTGCCGAGCTCATCTGCAAGTAAGGCTTTCACATCGGTTAGCTTATTCTAACTAAAAATCATTATATTCTTCGTGCCGAAGAAAATCAAGAGAAAGGCAGGTTGTCGTTAAGGCTTCTCTTCTTTAACAGTAGATTGTTCTTTATCCTGGTGTTATAATTTATTGAATAGTCTGTCTCTCCACATCGACGCACTAGATCTAATAAACAGACGAATTATATATCTTAAAAGCCATCTAAACAGGATTTCCCAGCCATAGGAGAAGAAAATGATTCCTGTAAATAAACAGAAGCCTATACGAGGGCTCGCGGCACTTTTTATACTTATTGCTGCTCTGCTGACATCAGGCAGGCTTTTTTGTCTCTTACCACGTCTACCCCTACTATCCGGAATTTCTCAGCTATGACAGCAAATACCTGAAGGGAGATGATCCCGACCCGTACCTGCAGTATCTACAGGAACTGAACAGCTATCACACCATGCCGGTGCTTATCTCCGAATACGGGATACCGGCTTCCCGCGGCATTGCGCACCGTAACGCTGTTACTGGTATGAGCCAGGGACATGTAAGTGAAGTTCAGCAGGCCGAATGGCTGATCGATCTGAACCGTGATATCCGGGAAGCAGGGTGCGCCGGAGGGCTGATCTTTACATGGCAGGATGAATGGTTCAAACGCAACTGGAATACGATGGACTATGAGCTTGGTGACCGACGTCCATTCTGGTACAACGCCCAATGTCCGGAGGAGTGCTTCGGCATTCTAGCTCTTGAACCAGGTAAAACCTCGCCGGCGGCCGTGGTTGACGGTGATGCCGGTGAATGAAAAGGCGACTCTCCCTTGACAGAAAACGAAGGTCTGTCCGTCTATGCCCGGCAGGATGAGGGATACCTGTATCTGCTGATTCGCGGCGAAGGCTATGACTTTGAGCGGGACACCCTGTACCTTCCCATCGCGGGAGGTCGATCTGTCCAACAAGCCCCTGCTGATGCTTCAGACCAACGAATACCTTCGCGCTTTTCTGACAGGGCGGATCGGTTTTCACAAGATGGGGATGCTGCTGATCATTTCCGGTGCCTTCGGAGCTTTCAATAAGCAGCTCGTCATCGAAGCAGGCGGTTATACCCCCAAATGCATCGGCGAAGATATGGAGCTTGTTGTCAAGCTCCATAAGCACATGCTCAGGGGGAAGCACGCTTATTCCATCAAATTCCTTCCGGATCCTGTGTGCTGGACTCAGCCGCCGGATACCCTGCGGGATCTGAAAAAGCAGCGTAAGCGCTGGCACATAGGCCTGATCGATACGCTGCTGCGTCATAGAGACATGGCTTTCCGGCCGGAATATGGCCGCGTGGGCATGTTCTGCCTGCCATATTTCTGGATATTTGAACTCATCGGCCCGGTATTCGAGGTGATGGGCTATATCTCCGTGCCGGTCTCCTTTATATTGGGTGTCGTAAACCTGCACTTCATGCTGAGCTTTTTCCTGGTGGCGGTACTCTACGGCATTATCCTCTCCGTTGGCGCGCTGCTGATGGAGGAAAAAACGTTCCGGAAATATCCGCGCATCAGCCAGGTCATGAAGCTGTTCCTTTACGCCGTTCTGGACAATTTCGGCTATCGCCAGCTCAATACGATCTATAAAGTAGAGGCAATGTTCGGTTACCGGAAAAACAGATCCTCCTGGGGAAATATCAAGCGCAGAACATTCGAAGAGAAAGGAAAAAAATAGTTTCTCATACATTCTCCTGCTGCCCGGTCTGAGATGATTCTTTCATTTTACCGTAAAGCTTCACAGCAATGGATACGACTACGACAGTGCATACAGTAGCCCATACCTCTACTCCCCACAGGGGTACCAGACCTCTTTGGTACAGTGCCGGAAACGTATCCATCAGCATGTGCAGCAGGATCGCCAGCGGCAGGCAGGTTTTCTTTCCGCTTACAATACCGTAATAAACGATAACTGTAAGGCCGATATGCAGGAACATCGCAAGCACACGCTCAATGACATTCATCGCCATCATGGTATAATCAAATATGGCTGCGGCCCGCACAGACGAAAGTGCTGCGGCTGCTGTCTCTTCCGTAATGTTCAGTGCCCTGAGCGCATTTTCCGTATCTCCCTGAGAAAACAGGACCGCAACAGCAAGATAGGTAATCATTGTCGGAAGAAGGACCGCCAGGATCTCGATCCCGCCGTGTCCAATGCCGTACAGAACCGCGTTTTCACGACTGCGGTTCTTTTTCATGACGTATTTCAGGATAACATACCGTCCGCACTCCTCAAAAACGCCGGCCATGGCGATCCCGTAAAGGACAAATGCAGCTGTGTTTCCAGTAATGAACCGGGAAATGGGATTATCCGCGACAATACAGAAGTAATGCACACCGAGTTCCAGCACACGGGCAGATACAAGAAATCCGACAGCACCGGCAATGAGCCAGCTGACCTTCGTCTGTTCTTTATGCTTCCTGCGCCAGCAGATGAAGAAGCAGACGGGAATTGCGATCATCAGAATGACTGTGATGATCAGCGACGTAATGCTGCTTTTACCGATGACGATATTCTCAAATGTGCTCATTATTCATCGTCACCTCCCCATACCTCCACGCAGAAGCCTCTGTGGCCACAGGAAGTGCAGGTCAGCTTGCGAGCTGTTGGCGTATGATTCGCAAAGAAAGCTTCCTTCAGCGTGGGTCTAAATACCTCGTGGCATTCCGGGCAGATGTATTTAACATGATTGAAGTAGTACCGGCTGACCAGTGTACCCCAGACAGCAGCCACCAGCACCCAGACGATAAACGGCCACCAGATACCCTTGGCGATCCAGAAAATAATGGAAAGCCATTGCATCGCCGTGACCGGGGTTCCGGTCAGGATCATCATCCGGCGCATCTTTTTCAATTTTTTCTTGCCTTCCATAAATACAGCTATGTCACTGATGGTTTCGAGAGAAAACTCTTCCTTGCTCTTCAGTCCGTTTTTCAACTCGCGCAGCTTATCAAGTTTTACCTCTTTGTCTGAGATCTCTTCCAAAAGGGCTTTCTCCTGCTGTTCGATCAGCAATAAGATCACTTTCTCGGAATGCTCTTCTTTCAGGATCCGGGAGATAGCATCGATTGGAAGATCCAATTCGCGCAAAAAGCAGATGATCTTCATGCGCTTCAGATCATCTTCCGAATAAAGCCGTCTCCCGCCTTCGGAAAGCTCGCTGGGGACCAGGATACCGCGGGTATCATAATACTGAACTGTCCGGACAGTGACGCCGCAAAGCTTTGCAAGCTCACCCGTCGTATATTTTGACATAGCGTTTTACCTCCTTTCGTCATGCATCCTACAACATGACGCTGCGTAACAAGCAATACCTTACGCAGGGGAATTTTTCATTTTTGGCTGTTATCTTCAGTTTATCAAAGAATTGAACATAAAAAACCCCTGGAAGCCGTACACTTCCAGGGGTTTGATAATTCGAAACTTCGATCAGCGCTTGTTAAACTGCGGAGCACGTCTTGCTGCTTTGAGACCGGTTCTTACTCTTCACGCTTTTTTTACCCGAACATGATCGGCACAAGGAAAAAACCGATCATATTGCTGAGGAAATGCGGGATGAAGCTGATCAGGCAGTTGCCGGTCCTGCGATACAGGATCGCGAAAAGGATCGCGTCGATAAAGATCCCGCCAAGGTCCCACGCA